>DASZKQ010000242.1:0-3650 GCA_035552835.1 Mycobacterium sp.
TTAGCCGTCGCCGGCGGGCGGGGCGGTGGACACCGCCTCCAGACAACCTTCGGCAACGGCGTGTTCGATGCTGTCGGCCAGCTTCGGGCAGGACTGGGTGCGTGCGCTGTGCTCACCGGAAGCGCGTAGCTCGGCGAAATACGCGCAGCGCTGCGACGCTTCGGTGTTCCACTGCACCGCGGTGTGTCCCGGCCCCAGCCGTTTGACGTTGACCGTGGCATGGCAGAACCGGCAGTCCACCGGCTGCAGACCCGACGTCAGGTAACGGGTGCGATCGGCCTGGGTGGCCTCACGCACCGCCGCGGCGCGTTTCGGATCGTCAGCGAAAGCCGGTGCCTTAGACCAAGATCCGCTGCGCCTCCCACGAGCAGCCGGTGCCGGCTCGTCATGGCTGTCGTGATCACCATGAAGCATCAGCATCGACCGAGCCAGCCGATCGACGTCGGGCGGCTCCTCGCGCGGAGTCATGTTGCTGGCTGCTCCGCCTCTTGGTCAGCGCGCCGTTGTAAATTCTCCTCGACCTCGACATGCCACTTCTCGTTGGCGATGGTGGTGTCCACCTCAATCTCGAAGCGGTCGGTCATGTCCGGCGTGACGTCGGCGACGTCGACGTAGAACTGCTGATACCACCGTCGCATCTGGTAGACGGCGCCGTCCTCCTCGACCAACAGCGGATTGTCGATGCGGGTCTTGTGCCTCCAGATCTCCACGTCCTGGAGGAAGCCCTTGCTGACGCCCTCGGTGAAGACTTTGGACAGCTTTTCCGTCATCGCCTCGTCCATGCCCTTGGGCTTTTCGACGATGACACCCCACTGGAGCACGAACGAATCCTGGGTTACCGGGTAGTGGCAGTTGATCAGGATCGACTCGGCCTTGTAGTCGCCGTACTTGTTGTGCAGCCAGTTGATCATGAACGACGGGCCGAAGTAGGACGCCTCCGAATCCAGGTGCGCCTCACCGTATGAGGTACCCAGATCGTCGACGTCGGGCCGCCCGACATTGTGCAAATACTGCGAGGCGACGTGGCCCTCGAAGACATTCTTGAAGTACGTCGGGAGACCGAAGTGGATGTAGAAAAAGTGCGCCATGTCGGTGACGTTGTCGATGATGTCGCGGCAGTTCGACCCTTCGATCAGGATTGAGTTCCACCGCCAGTCGGTCCATTCGTCGCTGGCCGCCTCGGGGATCTCCGGGATCTGCACCTCGGGCTGCGGCGTGTTGCCCTCGTGGTCGTGCCAGACGAACACCAGGCCGCCGCGCACGTCGGTGTGCCAGGAGCGGGTGCGGGCCAGTCGTGGGGTGCGTTTGGCGTAGGGCACCAGCTTGCATTTGCCGTCGCCGCCCCAGCGCCAGTCGTGGAACGGGCAGGCGACTTCGTCGCCCTTGACGGTGCCCTGCGCCAGGTTGCCGCCCATGTGCCGGCAGTAGCCGTCGAGGACGTGCACGTCGCCGTGCGAGTCGGCGAACACGACGAGGTGGGCGCCGAACGCCTCGACCCCATGGGGCTCGCCGTCCAGGTAATCCTTGACCGGGCCAAGGCAGTGCCAGCCGCGCGCGTAGCGGTCGGGCAGGGTGCCGGCGTCGATCTCGCGAACACCGGCAGTCTCGGTAGCCATGCCGCCTCCAACTTCGTCAGCTTCTAACTAGAACACGTTACAGTTTTACTGCGCGGTAGCGCAATCACAGCGCAACGAAGCTGGTGATGCCTGCCGGAATACCCAGGCTGCGGTATATGTGAACGATGCCGCTGTTTTCCTTCGAAGGCCGATCGCCGAAGGTCGATCCCACCGCCTTCGTCGCACCAACCGCGACCTTAATCGGCGACGTCACGATCGAGGCCGGGGCGTCGGTGTGGTTCAACACCGTGCTGCGCGCCGACTATGCGCCCGTCATTGTGCGCGCGGGGGCCAATGTGCAGGACGGATCGGTTTTGCACGCGCCGCCCGGGATCCCGGTCGACATCGGTCCGGGAGCAACCGTGGCGCACATGTGCGTCATCCACGGGGTCCATGTCGGGGCCGAGGCGCTGATCGCCAACCATGCCACCGTCCTCGACGGCGTGGTGATCGGTTCGCGCAGCATGGTCGCGGCCGGTGCGCTGGTGGTTGGCGGCACCAAGATTCCCGACGAGGTGCTCGTGGTCGGGACGCCGGCCACGGTCAAAGGTCCGATCGCGGGCACCGGCGCCGAAATGTGGGTGAATGTGAACCCGAAGGCCTATCAGGATCTGGCCCAGCGCTATCTGACTGGCCTGGAACCCGTATAGCGTTTGCAATGCCCAGCGGGAAAACGGTTTCCGTGCAGGCTTATCGCATCCAATCCGGTGTCACCGGGAGCCCATTGCGGTGGCGGTATTCGGCGATGGCCTTGAGGTTTTTCAGCTCCAGCAGGTGGCCGGCGCCGAACATCTCCCAGAAGTCGCCTACCCAGACCGGCCGTTCCGGCGGGGCAGCGTCGGGATAGGGGTTGTGGTCGTAGAACGGATGGTGGCAGTTGGTCCACAGCACCACCGAGCCGGGCTTGTCGAGCACCTCCTGCGCGTCGATGACACGCATCAGATAGACCATCCAAAGGTGCTTGCCCTGATCCCACGCGCACTGATAGTCCACAGTGCGCGACTGCTCGTTCGCCCGCGTGCGGGTATAGATCCTGGTGTCCGACCCCAGCCGGTCATAAGCCAGCCACAACCCCGGTTCATCGGTCTCGATGAACCCGCGGAGGCTATAGGTCCACTCCTCTAAACAGCGGGTATCGGCCATGTAGGCGAACAGCTCATCGGGCGGGCAGTCGATGTAGTCGTTGATGGTGATGTACTGGCCGAATACCTCGTCGTGCGGGTACACCGAGTGCATCATCTCCATAATGATCGGGGTGGCCTTCTCCCGCGGGCTGGTCTCGATGCGGGTCAAACCCTCGATCGGCGTGGTGCTGCCGGTGTGGGCGGCGATATCTTCAAGCGCGGGCAGCGGCATCGGATCGGCCTCCTTCGTATGCGAACGACAAATTGAGTTCACGGCTTTTAGCGCAGGTGATGGGGGAAGCGGCTCCTGTCAAAAACGTTGCAAACACGGGGAATTCGCCGGTATTGTCGTTCGCATTATACACATATTGCAAATCTATGGACGTTGACTTTATGCGCGCTATTTCTTGGCCGACTCGGTTGAACCGATTGGGGCTCGGGCTCGTTATATCTCATACCAGCGCCCTTGCGACAGCACGCTCGCATGGGCATGGCAGTCGGTCGCGTACAGGTCGCCGCGGCCGGCTGAATGCTGCGGTCTCGCGGGAGGACCATGATCGGACGAGTCGATACCTGCGATACATCAAGGCCCGAGCTGATGATTGAACTTCGCGACGTGGTGCGCGAATACCGGATCGGCGGTCAGTGCGTGCGCGCGCTCGACGAGATCAGCCTGCGGTTCGGGGGCGGCCAGTTTGTGTCGGTAGTCGGGCCGTCGGGGGCGGGCAAGAGCACGTTGCTGCACCTGCTCGGGGCATTGGATTCCCCCGATTCCGGCTCGATCACATTCGATGGCGACGAGATTGGCCACCTCAGCGACGAACAGCAGTCGGAATTTCGCCATCATCGCGTGGGGTTCGTCTTTCAGTTCTTCAACCTGTTGCCCACGTTGTCGGCGTGGGAAAACGTG
>DASZKQ010000243.1:0-2802 GCA_035552835.1 Mycobacterium sp.
TCGCCGCGATCGCGCGGGCCGGCGACAAACGGGTCGCCCGGTCCCCGAACGAAAATGCTGGTGGTTATGGCGCCAGCCTGCATCGCGACTACGACGGCGAGTTTGACTACAACCTGCAGTGGAAGCCGCTGGGCGGCTTCCCCGTTACCTTCGGCTGGCTGCGCGCGGTCCAGCGTGGCCTGGCGCGGCTGCATCACGGGCTCGACGTCGGCGTGCCGAATCTGATCCTGAGGTCAGATCACAGCGTGCCGGAGACCGCGGACCCGATCGCCCTGCAATGCGGCGACGCGGTTCTCAACGTGGCACTGATCGCCCGCTGGTCCGGCTGCATCGGCAACCGCAGCACCATCGTTCCGGTGATCGACGCCAAGCACGATGTGTTCTTGTCGATGCCGCAGCCGCGGCAGGTGGCCTACCAACAGTTGGACACTTGGCTTGATGATTACCTCGGTGCCGCCTCCAACGTCACAACCGAAAGCGGCTGAGGGAGCAGGCGGATGGAGACCTATGATCTCGCAATCATCGGAACCGGTTCGGGAAACAGCATTCTCGACGAACGCTATGCCGGCAAACGAGTCGCGATCTGCGAACAGGGAACGTTCGGCGGAACCTGCCTGAACGTCGGATGCATCCCCACCAAGATGTTCGTCTATGCCGCCGAGGTTGCCGAAACAATCCGCACCGCAGCCCGTTACGGCGTCGACGCGCACGTCGACAAAGTGCGTTGGGATGACATCGTCTCGCGCATCTTCGGGCGTATCGACCCGATCGCGATCAGCGGTGAAGACTACCGACGGGCCTCCCCCAATGTTGACGTCTACGACCGGCACACCCGATTCGGCGCGGTCCAGCCCGATGGTCGGTATCTGCTACGCACCGACGACGGCGACGAGTTCACCGCCGAACAGGTCGTGATCGCCGCCGGCGCGCGACCGGTCATCCCGCCGGCCATCGTCGAGTGCGGGGTCCACTACTACACCAGCGACACAATCATGCGAATACCTGAGTTGCCCCCGCACCTGGTGATCGTCGGAGGCGGTTTCGTAGCAGCCGAATTCGCGCACATCTTCTCGGCGCTCGGTGTCCGGATCACCCTGGTGATCCGCGGCGGCGCGCTGTTACGCCACCTCGATGACACGCTGTGCGAACGGTTTACCCGCATCGCGTCGACCAAATGGGAACTGCGCACCCACCGCAATGTCATAGGCTCTCATCAGGATCGCTCCGGCATCGTGCTGGAGCTCGACGACGGTTCGACGCTGAGCGCCGACGCCGTGCTGGTGGCGACCGGCCGGAGCCCCAACGGCGATCAGCTGGACGCCGACCAGGCCGGCATCGACGTCGACGACGGCCGAATCGTCGTCGACGAATACCAACGAACTTCGGCGCGTAACGTTTTCGCGCTCGGTGATGTGTCGTCACCGTATGAGCTCAAGCACGTGGCCAACCACGAAGCTCGCGTCGTGCAGCACAATCTGCTCTGCGACTGGGACGACGCCGAAGCCCTGGTCACCACCGACCACCGCTACGTCCCTGCCGCGGTGTTCACTGATCCGCAGATCGCCACCGTCGGGCTGACTGAGAATGAAGCTGTCGCAAAGGGTTTCGACGTGTCCTGCACCATCCAGGACTACGGGGGCGTCGCCTACGGCTGGGCGATGGAGGACAGCACCGGCTTCGTCAAGCTGATCGGCGACCGCGGGACCGGGCGACTCCTCGGTGCACACATCATGGGGCACCAGGCCTCGTCGATCATCCAGCCGCTGATCCAGGCGATGAGCTTCGGGCTGCCTGTCCAGCAGATGGCTCGCGGTCAGTACTGGATTCACCCGGCGCTGCCCGAGGTCGTCGAGAATGCGCTACTCGACCTGTCCTGACGGGCCGATCTGCTGGCATTGCGGGCACAGGCCGTGCAAGGTGAGGCCGGCGCGTTCGGACAGCGTGAACGAACTGCCCGCCATCGCATGTTCCAGTGCGGAGGCCAATCGTCCGGCCGGCACTTCGATGATCGATCCGCAGCGGGTGCACACCGCGTGATGGTGCGGGTCGGCGGCCAGGCCATAGGTGGTGATCCCGCCCTCGAGGGTCAGCGCATGCAGCACACCCTGGTCGACCAGCGTGGTCACCGTGCGGTAGATCGTGGCCAAGTCCGGCGGCTGGTCTTCGGCGGGCAGGCACGCGCGCAGCCGCTGGTCGATCTCGGCAACCGACAGATGACCGTGGACCGGCTCGAGCACCGCCAACACCGCGATCCGAGATGCCATCCGCCGCAGCCCGTGGGACCGCAGCAGCTCACCGATTCGCTCGGTCACGGCCGGATCCAATGCCGAGGGCTTGGCCACTCATCCAGTATGCGCCTGCCAAACTGACGTGATGCCCCAATCGATCTGCGACGTGCTGCCCGCCGCGGCCGCCCTGCTGTCGGTTTCCGGGGCGCCGGACACGCTGGGACTAACCGACTGGGTCGGCGACGTGCGCCGCGTCGCGGTGGTGCTCGTCGACGGGATGGGCTGGCACTTGCTTCCGGCGCTGGCCGCCGATGCACCGCTGCTGGCGTCGGTGTTGGCCGGCGATGCCGGGCGACTGGACGAACTCGCCTGCACCTTCCCGTCCACCACACCGACCAGCCTGGCGTCGTTGTGCACCGGGGTCGCACCGGGCGAACACGGGATTCTCGGCTTTACCGTCAAGCTCCCCGACACCGACCGGGTGCTCAACCACATCTTTTGGCGTGACGATCCCCCGGCGGCCCAATGGCAGCCCGTCCCAACGTGGTTCGAGCGGCTACAGCAGGCCGGCGTC
>DASZKQ010000244.1:0-5229 GCA_035552835.1 Mycobacterium sp.
CATCAACCGCGCCCTGCAACGACTTGAGCACCACAACACCGACTCCGCTACCAAAGATCGTGCCATCCGAACGCACATCAAACGGCCGGCAATGCCCAGTCGCCGACACCATCGAACCGGGTTCATGCCAATACCCGACACGGTGCGGAACCCGCAGCGACGCGCCACCGGCCAACGCCATCTCGCATTCACCGTTCAAAATGCTCTGACAAGCCAAATGCACCGCCACCAACGCCGACGAGCAGGCGGTCTGAACCGACAACGCCGGGCCGCGCAGATCGAACTGATACGCCACCTTCGTCGCCAGATAATCCTTATCGTTCTGCAACGACAAGTTGACCATCTCAAACGTCACGCCCTGCCCGATGACCAGATGCGGATCCTGATTGGACATGATGTTGTGCAGCAAATACCCGCTGGTCGTGCTGGTCGCGTACACACCGACAGCGCCCCCGATCTGGGCGGGATCATAACCGGCGTCCTCCAGCGCATGCCACGCAGACTGCAAAAACAGCCGATGCTGCGGATCAGTCATCCGCGCGGCCTGCGGAGTAAAACCGAAAAAATCGGCGTCGAACTCGGCTATCCCGTCCAGCAACGCCGCGCGCCGCACATACCCGTGACTGGCCAGCGCCTTCTCGCTGACACCCTCCGCCAACAAGTCATCCTCCGACAAAGTGACGATCGATTCCTCACCGCGGCGCAGATTGTCCCAAAACGCCGACAGCGTGCTAGCGCCGGGAAACCTGGCGGCCATCCCGACAACCGCAATCGCGCTCGGCGGCAGCTCGCTGTAGCTGCTCACAAACGATCTCCTACCCTTCGCCGCGCGGCGGCACGTTGCCGCGCCGCAGCCCGCTGCCTGGCTCGATCACCAACCCCGCCGACACTCTCAGACATATCCCGCCCGCCAACACCCAGCTGACGGATCAGATCGATCGCCAACTCAGCCAGCGAGGCACCCTGCAACAACAGGGCCACCGGCGGTTCCACACCGAAGTCACCGCGAACAGTGTTCCGGATCCGCACGGCCATCAGCGAATCCATTCCCAATTCGGTCAACGGCTGATCGGTATCGACCGTGGCGTCTTTCGGGTAGCCCATGATGGCCAGGATGCGTCCGCCCAGACGCGCGGTGACGACCCGGTTGGCTTCGGCGGCATCCATCTCGCGCAACGCATCTGGGCCGGCCCATTCGTCGTCGTCGCTGTCGATGTCCAGTTCCTCGGCCAGCTTGGCGAAATACCCGAGTTGCTGAATCTCCGGGAATGCGGCCGCCGCGCGGTCCAGCCGCAGCCGCGCCACCCCCACCCGGGCGAGGTCTCCGACAAGTATGGACTCCAGCGCCTCGATGCCTTCGGCCGGCGCGATGGGATCCAGAGCGCTGAACGTCAACGAGCGGGCGACGCCGACGTCGGACCACTGACCCCAGTTGATCGTGGTGGCAGGCAACCCCGATGCCCGTCGCCAGGCAACCAGGCCGTCGAGCCACGCACTGGCGGCGGCGTACGCGCCCTGCCCGGGCGCCCCCAACAGCGACGACGTGGACGAGAACCCGACCCACCAGTCGAGCTCGCGGTCGGCTGTGGCGACGTGCAGCCGCAGGGCGCCCGCAGCCTTGGGCGCCCACACCCGTTCCAGGCTGTCTCTGCTGAGGGCGGCCACGATCTGGTCGTCGATCACGGCTGCGCCGTGCACGACTCCCCGCAACGCCAGCCCGGTCTCTTCGGCCGCGCTCACCAGCCGCTCGGCCACTCCGGGCGCGGAGATATCGCCAGGCACGACAACGATTTGCGCGCGCTTCGAGAGCTGAGCGATTATCGTTCGCTGCTCATCGGAAGGCTCGGAGCGACCGTTGAGGACCACACGCCCGGCGCCGCTGTCGACGAGCCAACGAGCGACGACCAAACCGAGGCCGCCGAGACCGCCGGTGAGAATGTAGGCACCATCGCGTCGGACGAGCGGGTCGCGTTGAGCTGCACCGAGCGTCGCGCGGGAAAGACGTTCGGCATATCGGTTTTCGCCGCGCCAGGCGATCACATCATCACCAGCGGCCAAGCCCAGCTCGGTGATCAACGGTGCCACGGTGTCGTCCGGTAAATCCACCAACGTGGTGCGCAGGTCCGGGTGTTCGTAGGCAAGAACCCTGATCAGCCCCTTCAATGCGCCGATCGACGGGTCACCCGGCTCGTCGGCGTTGACGGCCAGACCGTTGCGGGATACCAGCCACAGTCGTGGGGCTTTCCCGTGCCAACCGCCAACGACCGCGCGCACGGTCGCCGAGATGGCCCAGGCCAGATCGCGGCCGCGCGCCGGCGCGTCATCGGAGGCAGTGCCATCGAAGACGCGCTGCCCGGCGAAGACGATCACCCCGACCGGTGGAAGCTCGGGTTCCGCCGCGGATTTCGCGAAGGCCTCCAGCACCGCGGACTCTTGGGAAAGGTCGGCGCTGATGACCCGCCGGGTCGGCGAGCCGAATCGGTTGAGGAATTCGTTCGCGATTGACTCGGTCTCGGCGCCGTCCGTCAACACCAGCCAGCTTCCGTCGGACGGAGCGGGCGGTGTCGGGCTGGTTGGGGTTTGAACCCAGCTGGTGTCAAAGATCTTTTGTGTCAGCGGGATTGGCACAGTGCGGCGCTGCACACGTTGCAAGTAGATGCCGGTGATCTCCGCGGTCGGAGTCCCGGTGTCGTCCATCAGGACAACGCGGCCCAGGATGCCGGCGCCGTCGCCGTCGGGGTTGACCAGCTCGGCGCGGCATCGAGCGCGTCGGCCGACATCGCCGAACACCCGAATCCTCTCGAACGACACCGGCAAATAGGTGGCCTCGCTGGAATCGGTGAGCGAGTCGGCAGACATCGCGGCAGCCAGGCCCTGCAGCGCGGCATCAAGCAGCACTGGATGGATTCGATAGCTGCGATGCCCAGTGGCCTCGTCCGGCAGGACGATCTCGGTTTCCGAAGAACCGTTGGGCTTGCGAACGATGCGGGTCAGCGCGGCAAACGCCTGCCCGTGGTGCAAACCCGTGTTGCGCAAGGCGGAGTACAGATCTGCCGGTGAAACAACAGTGCCGGCCTCCCCAGGACTCGTCTGCTTATGTGGTGTCTCGGGCTGCGCTGCCTCGACTCGGGCCACCGCGTGGCGAGTCCAATTGCCGGTGGCCGAGCGTGAATGGATCTCGACACGAATGTCGTCTGCGGAATCTTGCGCGCCTTGGGTCAGCTGCGTCGTTATCTGAGTTTGGTCACCCAGCGGCAGCATCTGCTCAACTTCGAGCCGATTCACCGCCACCGACTGCACCGGCAACCCAAGGGCTTCGCTGGCAGCCGCTAGTGCTATTTCGGCGTAACCTGTCGCCGGCATGACCGGCTGGCCGTGCACCTTGTGGTCGGCCAGCCAGGGAACGAGTGCGGTCCCGACATCGGCCTGCCACACATGATCGCGACCCGACGGCATCTCGACGTGCATGCCCAGCAGCGGATGGGTGCTGGCAGACTGGCGGCTCGCCGAAAAAGGCGCGGCCCAGTATCTGCAGTGCAACCACGGCGTCGGCGGGAGATCGACGAGTTTCTTTGTGCCGTTGGCAGTTTGGGCCGCGGCAGCTGACGGCGGCCGAACCGTCGCCAACTGGGTGTGGAAGGCGAGCGTCTCCGGGTTGTCCCGGTTCAACGTCGCCGCGACCTGGGCACCGCCGCGCGGCCGGGCCGATTCCAACGTGCCGTTGATGGCGTGGCTCAGCAGTGGATGGGGGCTGACTTCGACGAAGGTGGCGTGGTTCTCTGCCGCCTTGGCCACCGCCTGACTGAACCGCACCGGGCTCCGCAGGTTGACCACCCAGTAATCGGCGTCGAATGCCGGGGTCGCACCGTTGGTTTGACCGACCGTGCTGATCAACGGGATCTTCGGCGTCATCGGCGTCAATCCCGGCAGCGCGGTGCGCAATTCGGGCAGGATCGGGTCAACCGTGGGGTGGTGCGAGGCCACGTCCACTTCGATGCGCCGGGCCAACCGGCCCTGCGCGTCCACCACCGCGATGACCGCGTCGACCTGCTCAGGCGGCCCGGCAATCACCGTCTGCTGCGGAGCCGCATACACCGCCACGGTGATATCCGGGTAGTCGCCGATCAACTTCTCGACCGCCTCGGCCTCCAACTCCAGCAGCGCCATCGCACCCTGCCCAGACAACCGCGACATCAACCGCGACCGCGTCGCAATCACCCTCAAACCATCGGCCGGGCTCAACGCCCCGGCCACCACCGCCGCGGTCACCTCCCCCATCGAATGCCCAATCACCGCATCAGGTTCCACACCATAGGAGCGCCACAACGCCGTCAACGCCAACTGCATACCCACCAACACCGGCTGAATACGCTCAATACCCACCACGGGCTCCCCGGCAACCAGCACATCCCGCAGCGAAAACCCCGCCTGCTCAACGAAAGCCGGCTCCAACTCATCAACCGCGGCAGCAAAAGCCGGCTCATCGGCCAGCAACTGCCGACCCATACCCGCCCACTGCGAACCCTGACCCGAATACAAAAACACCGTCCCCGACCCACGCGGCGCCGCACGCGGGCCGACCACTCCCGGCGTCGGCTGCCCGGCCGCCACCGCCCGAAGCCCCGCCACCGCCTGGCCGCGATCAGCCGCACACACCGTGGCGAATCTGTTATAGCGGCGCCGGTAATGGTTGACGGTGTGAGCGACATCAGCCAGCGGCACGCCGGCACCGTCTCCATCCATCCAGTCGGCCAACGCCGCCGCCCATGACGCTATCCGTTGATCGGTCTTGCCGGAGACCATCAACGTCGTCACCGGCGAACGTGAATCCGGATCCGACACCGGCGCCGGATCCGGCCCCTGCTCGATCACCACATGTGCGTTCGTACCGCCCAAGCCAAATGACGACACCGCGGCTCGCCGCGGACCCTCACCCACTGGCCAGGGACTGAGTTCGGTGGGTACGAACAGCCGCGTTGGTGACGGGTCGATCGCCGGATTCCACTGCGAGAAGTTGAGGTTGGGCGGTATCTGCGCTCGTTGCACGGACAACGCGGCCTTGATGAAGCCGGCGACGCCGGCCGCGGCCTCGAGGTGGCCGAAATTGGATTTCACCGCACCCAGGGCGCAGCCACTCTCGCCGCGCCCGTACTGATCGGCCAACGCCTCGAACTCGATCGGATCACCCAAAGCGGTGCCGGTGCCGTGCGCCTCGATGAAATTCACCGA
>DASZKQ010000245.1:0-2540 GCA_035552835.1 Mycobacterium sp.
GGGCGTCGGCGAATTCCGAGGCGGGCAGCCGCTCTCGCAATTCATCGCGGAGCTGCTCGAGCAGGCTGGTGTGTCCAGGGAAGCCGGCGGTGATCTCGCGGGCGAACTGGCCGTTGGAGCGAACGACGTCGGCGATGGCCAGCACCGCGTCGCGATCACCCGACACCGCGACGGTCGCGGCGGAGTAGACCACGGACAGCTCCACCCAGCCGTGGGTGGCCGCGATCAGCGCCTCGGCCGCCTGGGCGCTGATACCCAACGTGGCCATCGCGTAGCGGCCCGGAAGGCGGTCGACCACCCTGGCCCGGGCCGTGACCACGGCGACAGCGTCCGGCAACGTGATCCTGCCGGCGACGACGGCCGCGGCGACCTCGCCGAGACTCTGACCAATGGTGAGGTCGGGAACCACACCGCACGAGCGCCAAACCTCCGCCAGGGCAACGGCGTGGACGAATTGTGCGCCTTGGATCTCGATTTCAGAGAAGGTCTGCAAATCGTCCGCGGCTGTCAGGTAGCGCAGCGGCGACACGATGCCGGCGGCATCGAATGCTGCAACGCAGCTATCGGTCGCAGTCCGATAGCTGCCGAGCGCCTGGTAGGCAACGGTGCCCATACCCGGCCAGTGACCACCCTGACCGGGAAACACGAACGCCTGCCGGGGGGCCGAACTCAGCGCCGAGGGGGCGACCAGTGGATGCTCGCGCCCGACGGCCAGCGCACGCAACCCGTCCATGAGCTCGAGCCGGTCCGCGGCACGAAGCACCGCACGGTATCTGCGGACCCGTCGGGTCCTGCACAGCTGCCGGGCAACCTGCGCCACAGTCGTTTCCGGGAAGCGGTCGAGGTAGTCGGCGATCGCCCGGGCATCCGCGGCGACGAGTTCGTCGGCGTGGGCGCTGACCAGTACTGGGATCCGCCCGTCGGGCAGCCGTGTAAGGGCCATCAGGGGACCTTGCCCCCGGATGCGTTCGCGGTGTCAGGCATCGAGACGATCAGATGGGTGTTGGTGCCGCTCATCCCGAACGCGGATACCGCCGCGGTTCGCCATCCGTCGACGGCGTGCCACGGCGTCAGCTTGTCCGCCAACCGCAAACCTTGCCTTTCCCAGTCTATTTCGCGGCTTGGTTCGTCGACGTGCAGAGTCGGCGGTACCGTGGCGTGTTCGGCGGACAGGATGACCTTGGCGAGGCCCAGCGCGCCCGCCGCGGCCTGCGCATGCCCGATGTTGGACTTGACCGATCCCAAAAGCGGTCCGCGTCCGGGCGGCGCGGTGCCGTAACTGGCCACCAGTGACAACAGTTCCGTCCGGTCACCGAGCCGGGTCCCGGTGCCGTGGCCTTCGACCATCCCGACGTCGACGGGCTCAACCCCGGCCTGTGCGATGGCGCGCCGGAACAGTCGCAGTTGCGCGTCGCGGCTGGGCGCCGTCAGCCCGTTGCTGCGTCCATCGGAGTTCAGGCAGCTGGCGCGCACCTCGGCGAGGATGCGACGCCCGTCGGCCTTCGCCCTGGACCGGCGCTGAAGCACGAACATGGCCGCGCCTTCCGCCCAGACGGTTCCGCTGGCGTGCGCGCTGTAGGGTCGGCAGTGGCCGTCATCGGACAGCGCATGCTGCTTGGAGAACTCGACGAAATAGCCCGGGGTACCCATCACGCAGACGCCGCCGGCCAGCGCGAGGTCGCAGTCGCCGGCCCGGATCGCCTGGACCGCGGTGTGAAACGCGGTCAGCGTCGACGAGCACGAGGTGTCGACTGTCAGCGCCGGCCCCGCCAGGTCCAGCGTGTAGGCAATCCGCCCCGAAATGACACCCAGCGACGTCCCGCTGATCAGATGCCCACTGTGGTGCGAGAACTCGGAAAGCTCCGGGCCATATTCGAGCGCCGAAGCACCAACATAACAGCCCACATCGTGGCCGGCCAGATCGTCGGGATTGATCCCGCTGTTCTCGAGGCTGCGCCATGCCAGCCGCAACGCGACTCGCTGCTGCGGGTCCATGGCAGCGGCTTCGCGCCGTGAGATGCGAAAGAACTCTGGATCGAATGTCGTTGCGCTGGGAAGGAATCCACCGAGGTCATGGATGGGCTTGAATCCGTCCCGTCGCGACCCGTCAAACAGCTCGCGAAGTCCCCAGCCCCGATCGGTGGGGAATGGGCCAAGTCCCTCCCGCGGTTCGGACAGCAACGTCCAGAAATCGTCCGCGGTTTCGACCCCACCAGGTGCTTCGACCGCAAACCCGACGATGACGACCGGGTCGTTATCGGACATGGGCACTCACCATCCGAGCCACCGCGTCGAGGTGGTCATTGAGGTAGAAGTGACCGCCCTGGAAATCCGACAGCGTGAATCGGCCAGATGTGTGAGTTTCCCACATGGCCAACATTTCCCGACTGATCCGGTGGTCGCGGTTGCCACCGACCGCGTGGATGTCGGCGCGGATGCGTGCGTCTGGCCGACATGAATAGGCGTTCAGGGCGGTGTAGTCGGCCTGCACCGCCTTCACCAGGAGTTCGACGAATTCCTCGTCCTCCAACAGCATGGGA
>DASZKQ010000246.1:0-1740 GCA_035552835.1 Mycobacterium sp.
GGTGAAGGGTCAGGTGGGAATGGCGCCCAACCGCTCGGGCTCTCCTGGGCTCTACAACCCCGCATTCGAGCACGACTCATGCGGGGTGGCCATGGTCGTCGACATGCACGGCCGCCGCAGCCGCGACATCGTGGACAAGGCGATCACCGCGCTGCTCAACCTCGAGCATCGCGGCGCACAAGGCGCCGAGCCGCATAGCGGCGACGGCGCCGGCATCCTGATCCAGGTTCCCGATCTCTTCCTGCGTTCGGTCGTCGAATTTGAGCTGCCCGAAGCCGGCAACTACGCCACCGGCATGGCGTTTCTGCCGCAATCCTCGAAAGAAGCGGCGGCGGCCTGTGCTGCGGTGGAGAAGATCGTCGAAGCCGAGGGCTTGCAGACGCTGGGCTGGCGCGACGTGCCGACCGACGAGTCGTCGCTGGGCGCGCTGTCCCGCGACGCGATGCCCACCTTCCGCCAGCTGTTCATCGCTGGCGCCAGCGACATGGAATTGGAGCGGCGCGCCTACGTCATCCGCAAGCGCGCCGAGCACGAACTCGGCACCAAGGGCCCTGGGCAGGACGGTCCCGGTCGCGAAACGGTGTATTTCCCAAGCCTTTCCGGACAGACATTCGTCTACAAGGGAATGTTGACCACCCCGCAGCTCAAGGCCTTCTATCTCGATCTGCAAGACGACCGGCTGACCAGTGCGCTGGGCATCGTGCACTCTCGGTTCTCGACCAACACCTTCCCGTCGTGGCCGCTGGCGCACCCGTACCGGCGCATCGCCCACAACGGCGAGATCAACACCGTTACCGGCAACGAGAACTGGATGCGCGCCCGCGAGGCGCTGATGAAGACCGACGTCTTCGGGTCCTACGACGACGTCGAAAAGCTGTTCCCGATCTGTACCCCCGGCGGTTCGGACACCGCCCGCTTCGACGAGGCACTCGAACTGCTACACCTGGGCGGGCGCAGCCTCGCTCACGCGGTGCTGATGATGATCCCCGAGGCGTGGGAGCGCCACGATTCGATGGATCCGGCCCGGCGGGCGTTCTACCAATATCACGCCTCGCTGATGGAGCCGTGGGACGGCCCGGCATCGATGACGTTCACCGACGGCACCGTGGTGGGTGCGGTGCTGGACCGCAATGGGCTGCGCCCGTCGCGGATCTGGATCACCGCCGACGGTCTGGTGGTGATGGCCTCCGAGGCCGGCGTGCTCGACCTGGACCCGTCGACGGTGGTGCGCCGGATGCGGCTGCAGCCCGGCCGGATGTTCCTGGTCGACACTGCGCAGGGCCGCATCGTCTCCGACGAGGAGATCAAGGCCGAACTGGCTGCCGAACACCCCTATCAGCAGTGGCTTGACCACGGGCTGGTTCCGCTGGCCGAGCTGCCCCAGGGCGACTACGTTCGGATGCCGCACCATCGGGTTGTGTTGCGGCAGCTGGTTTTCGGTTACACCTACGAAGAGCTCAACCTGTTGGTAGCTCCGATGGTCCGCACCGGCGCCGAGCCGATCGGCTCGATGGGAACCGATACACCGATTGCGGTGCTGTCCCAGCGGCCGCGGATGCTGTTCGACTACTTCCAGCAATTGTTCGCGCAGGTGACCAACCCGCCGCTGGACGCCATCCGCGAAGAGGTGGTGACCAGCCTGCAGGGCACCGTCGGGCCGGAGGGCGACCTGCTCAACCCGGACGAGGACTCCTGTCGCCAAATCGTCTTGCCGCAGCCGATTCTGCGTAACCACGAACT
>DASZKQ010000247.1:0-8103 GCA_035552835.1 Mycobacterium sp.
CGCCGGGCTGCCAGGTCTTGCCGACGCCGCCCGGGAACAGGCAGTCGCCGGTGAACAGCTGGGTGACGTCGCCGGTGGCGGGACCGTCAAGCGCTAGTGCAATGGATCCGGGGGTGTGGCCGCGCAAATGGATGACCTCGAAGGTCAGCTCACCGATCTGCACGGTGTCGCCGCCGGCCAACAGGCGGTCCGGCTTCACCGGCAGCGGGTCGGCGTCGATCTGGTGTGCGGCGGTCGGCGCGCCGGTGGCCTGCGCTAAGGCTTCCAGCGCCTGCCAGTGGTCGAAATGCTGGTGGCTGGTGACGATCAGCGAGACCTTCGGGGCGTGGTTTTGCACCAGGTCGATGAGCACGTCGGCGTCGTTGGCCGCGTCGATCAGCAGCGTTTCCCCGGTCGCGGAACACGTCACTAGGTAGGCGTTGTTGTCCATGGGGCCCACGGACGCCTTCAGGATGGATACGCCCGGCAGAATGCGTTGCGCGGCTGTACCCGGCTCGACGTGCCCCGTGTAGTTGTCGTCGACGGCAGTCATAGGCGCCACGGTACTGGCCGACGGTCGGTTGGCCTACGCGGCTAGCGCCGGGCTAGTCGATGCCCCGCCAACCGGGGTGTGCCGTTGCGGTCTCAAAGGGCGTCGGAACCGTGTTCACCGGTTCGCACCCGGGTCAGCGACTCAACAGGCGTCACCCAGACCTTGCCGTCGCCGATCTTGCCGGTGCGTGCGGCGCCGATGATGGCCGCGACCACGATGTCGACGTGTTCGTCATCCACGATCACATCGACGCGAGCCTTGGGAACAAAGTCGACCGCGTACTCGGCACCCCGGTATACCTCGGTGTGCCCCTTCTGGCGCCCGTAGCCCCGGACTTCGGAGTAGGTCAAGCCGTGCACGCCGGCCTCATCCAGTGCGGCGCGGATGTCCGCGACCGTGAACGGCTGGACGACTGCGGTAATCAGCTTCATGTCATCAGGCCTTCACTCCGTCCAGCCGCCCGCTGATGAGGGTCTCGTCGGGGTAGGCCTCCTCCAGGTGCACGCCGATGTCGCCCTGTTCCAAGACTTCGTCGGGTGCACGCAGTTTCATGAACAGGCCGAGAATCTTCAGGATGGCGAACGTGACGAAGGCGTCCCAGGCGATGATGGTGAGCGCCGCGCAGAGTTGGACCAGGATTTGTGCCGGATGGTGGCCCCACAGCCAACCCGCGTTGGTGACGTCCTTGACGTCTTTGCCGTTGCCGAGGTAGATGACGACGTGCGGGTCGGCCAGCACCCCGACCAGCAGGCCACCGGCCAGGCCCGCCGCACCATGGGTGTGCACGACGCCGAGGCTGTCGTCGACCTTCCTGAACAGTCGGGTGCGGCCCAGCCAGTTCCAGGACATCCACACCAGCGAGGACGCCACCACTCCGATGATGATGGCGCCGAAGCTGTTGACGAAGCCGGCGGCGGGGGTGATGGCCACCAGTCCCGAGATCATGCCGTTGATGCCACCCAGCAGGGTGGGCTTACGCTCGCGGCTCGCGAAGACGTCCCAGATTACCCAGGTCAGCACCGCCACCGCGGTGGCCAAGTTGGTGTTTAGCACGGCCAAAGAGGCGTTGGTCCCAGCGAAGTACGGGTCACCGCCGTTGAACCCGTTCCAGCCCAACCACAGGATGCCCGCCCCAACCGCGGCTATCGGCAAGTTGTTCGGTACCGCGCGTTCGCGGTCGCGGGCCAGTCGGGGCCCGATCACCGCGGCTGCGACAAACCCGCTGGTGCCCGCGGCCAGGTGTATTACGTACCCGCCGGAGTAGTCCAGCGTTCCAGTGCTAAAGAGGCTGCTGACGCCGGTGTGCGGCTGGGCCCAAAAGCCCCCACCCCAGACCAGGAAGGCATTGACCGAGTAAGCAAACGTCGACCATAACGGCACGAAGATCAGCCACACCTTGAAGCTGATTCGGCCCACCACGCTGCCCAAGAACAGCAGCGGGGTGATCGCGGCGAATACGAACTGGAAGTAAGCCAGCGTGGTCTCGGAGAACCGAAATTTGGGCATCGCCCCGTCGAGCAGCGGGATGACCGCCTGGTGCTGGTTGTCGGTGCCCAGGATGCTGCGCGGCTTGCCAACCGCGGCCTGCAGGATGCCCGGACCGAGCTTTTGAGGCTCCCCGAATCCCATCTTGAAGCCCCACAGCACCCACACCACCAACACCAACGAAAACCCGGTGAACGCCATCAACATCGTGTTGACCGCCCATTTCTTTTGGACGAGGCCGCCGTAAAGCACCGCAATACCCGGAATGCTCATCAGGCCGACCAGCGTCGCCGCCACCAACTGCCACGCATTGTCTCCGGGGCTGAGCCAATCGGGGTAAGGGTTCATGCCGGTCCACCCTTCGGTCGGTGTCGCCGTGCCACACGCGGGTGGGCAGATTGTTGCGCGGTTGGGTTGCCGTCAAATGATTAAGTGTTAACTCTGGATTTCTGCTTGACCGAGAGTGTTGTCCCCTATGGCAGAATTCCCGCGATTCGGCACTGGGCCTGAACTGCTTCCGAGTGGGCGTCGTGCTGGGCGTAGGCGGCGCGACACCAGTCGCGCGCTTCTGCACCACATGCGTGCTCGAGTGCGCCGCCCATCGAACTCGCGATCGTGACATTTACGCAGCTGTCGCCGGATCGGCCATAGCCCGACGAGTGGCCTGTCATGGCCCACGCCGCGACCCCCACCGCGATCACAGCAACGAAAACGACTGCCGCTATCAACATGGCGCGGCGTTCGCCAGGGGTCAGCGGGTCGGTCGGTGGGGTCTTGCCTGTGTTGACCGTCGGCGGCTCCCTTCGTCCGGCGAACTCGGTCGATCAACAATAGAAGCAGTGCTGCTAGCGCGGCCCGCGCGACGTCGTAGCGGGGCAGGAGGGGGCCAAAATTATCGGACGAGGTGCTCCAGCCCGGCCAAGTGAGCGTTTTGAAAATGTGGCGACCAGTCTGTCGGAGGGGACACCTAGCATGGACACGGTTAGTGTGTCCGGCCGCATTCCACCGGTGATACTGGCACTGGGATGCGGCCCGGTGAAAGGGGTTGAGTGGCTGATCGCCTGATCGTCAAGGGTGCGCGTGAGCACAACCTGCGCAGCGTCGATCTTGATTTGCCGCGCGACGCGTTGATCGTCTTCACCGGGCTGTCCGGTTCCGGCAAGTCGTCGCTGGCGTTCGACACCATCTTTGCCGAGGGCCAGCGGCGTTACGTGGAATCGCTGTCGGCCTACGCCCGACAGTTCTTGGGGCAGATGGACAAACCCGACGTCGACTTCATCGAGGGGCTGTCGCCGGCGGTGTCCATCGACCAAAAGTCAACCAACCGCAACCCGCGTTCGACGGTCGGGACGATCACCGAGGTGTATGACTACCTGCGGCTGCTGTACGCGCGCGCGGGCAGTCCGCACTGCCCGGTCTGCGGTGAGGGGATCGCCCGGCAGACGCCGCAACAAATCGTCGACCAGGTGCTGGCGATGCCCGAAGGCACTCGATTCCAGGTGCTCGCCCCGGTGGTGCGCACCCGTAAGGGCGAGTTCGCCGACCTGTTCGAGAAGCTCAACGCCCAGGGCTACAGCCGGGTGCGGGTCGACGGCGTAGTGCATTCGCTGACCGATCCGCCCAAGCTGAAGAAGCAGGAAAAGCACGACATCGAGGTGGTGGTAGACCGCCTGACGGTCAAGCTCACCGCCAAGCAACGACTCACCGATTCGGTGGAGACCGCGCTGAATTTGGCGGACGGCATCGTGGTGCTCGAGTTTGTCGACCACGAGCACGACGCGCACAACCGGGAGCAGCGGTTCTCCGAGAAGCTTGCCTGCCCCAACGGGCACTCGCTGGCCGTCGACGACCTGGAGCCGCGGTCGTTCTCGTTCAACTCGCCGTATGGCGCCTGCCCGGAGTGCGCCGGTCTTGGGATCCGCAAGGAGGTCGACCCCGACCTGGTGGTGCCCGACCCGGATCGCACGCTGGCCGACGGCGCGGTTGCGCCGTGGTCGATGGGCCACACCGCGGAGTACTTCACCCGGATGATGGCCAGCCTCGGCGAGGCGATGGGCTTCGACGTCAACACGCCGTGGCGCAAGCTACCGGCCAAGGCGCGCAAGGCGATCCTGGAGGGCTGCGACGAGCAGGTGCACGTCCGCTACCGCAACCGTTACGGCCGTACCCGGTCCTACTACGCCGACTTCGAAGGTGTGCTGGCGTTCCTGCAGCGCAAGATGGACCAGACCGAATCCGAGCTGATGAAGGAGCGTTACGAGGGCTTCATGCGCGACGTGCCGTGCCCGGTGTGTGAGGGCACTCGGCTCAAGCCGGAGATCCTGGCGGTCACCCTGGCCGCGGGAAAGCACGGCAAAAAATCCATCGCCGAGGTCTGCGAACTGTCCATCTCAGACTGCGCGGACTTCCTGAACGCGCTTACCCTGGGTACCCGCGAACAAGCCATCGCCGGGCAGGTACTCAAAGAAATACAGTCGCGGCTGGGCTTTTTGCTCGACGTCGGGCTGGAGTATCTGTCGCTGTCCCGTGCGGCGGCCACGCTGTCCGGCGGTGAGGCGCAACGGATTCGGCTGGCCACCCAGATTGGCTCCGGTCTGGTGGGAGTGCTGTATGTGCTCGACGAGCCGTCGATCGGCCTGCACCAGCGAGACAACCGGCGTCTCATCGAAACGCTCACCCGCTTAAGGGATTTGGGCAATACGCTGATCGTCGTCGAGCACGACCTGGACACCATGGCGCATGCCGACTGGATCGTCGATATCGGGCCCAGGGCGGGCGAGCACGGCGGCCGTATCGTGCACAGCGGGCCCTATGACGAGTTGCTGCGCAACAAAGAATCGATCACCGGTGCCTATCTGTCCGGCGAGCAAAGCATCGAGACTCCGGCGATCCGGCGTCCTGTTGACAAGCGACGTCGGCTCATGGTCGTCGGCGCACACGAGCACAATCTGCGCAACATCGACGTGTCGTTTCCGCTCGGCGTGCTGACGTCCGTCACCGGTGTATCCGGGTCCGGCAAGTCGACCCTGGTCAACGACATCCTGGCCGCGGTGCTGGCGAACCGGCTCAACGGCGCCCGGCAGGTCCCGGGCCGGCATGTCCGCGTCACCGGCCTGGACCATGTGGACAAGCTGGTCCGCGTCGACCAGTCACCGATCGGTCGCACACCGCGGTCCAACCCGGCCACCTACACCGGGGTCTTCGACAAGATCCGCACCCTTTTCGCCGCGACCACCGAGGCCAAGGTCCGCGGCTATCAACCGGGCCGCTTCTCGTTCAACGTCAAGGGCGGTCGCTGCGAGGCGTGCACCGGCGACGGCACCATCAAGATCGAGATGAACTTCCTGCCCGACGTGTACGTGCCGTGCGAGGTGTGTCATGGCGCCCGCTACAACCGGGAAACCCTTGAGGTGCACTACAAGGGCAAGACCATCGCCGAGGTCTTGGACATGTCGATCGAGGAGGCCGCGGAGTTCTTCCAGCCGATCACGGGCATCCACCGCTATCTGCAGACCCTGGTCGATGTCGGCCTCGGCTATGTGCGGCTCGGTCAGCCGGCGCCCACGCTGTCCGGCGGTGAGGCGCAGCGCGTGAAGTTGGCGTCGGAGTTGCAGAAGCGCTCCACCGGGCGCACCGTGTACATCCTCGACGAGCCCACCACCGGTTTGCACTTCGACGACATCCGCAAGTTGCTCGACGTCCTCAACGGCCTTGTCGACAAAGGTAATACGGTGATCGTCATCGAACACAACCTGGACGTGATCAAGACGTCGGACTGGATCATCGACATGGGACCGGAGGGCGGTGCCGAAGGCGGGACCATCGTCGCCGAGGGCACGCCCGAGGACATCGCCGCTGTGCCGGAAAGCTACACCGGCAAGTTCCTCGCCGAAACACTCAGCGGCACTGGGACATCGACCGGCACACCGCGGCGGTCAAACCGGCGGCGAAAGGTCAGCGCCTAGCTGCCCTCGCGCATCGATTTACGGATTTGGGCCAGCCGCTCGGCAGCTGCCTGTTCCCGCTCCTCGTACTGCTTCTCCACGTCGCGGCCCTCGGGGGTCTCGGCATCCAATTCAGCTGCGCCAATTGACGTCTCGTAGCGCGTCTCGATCTTCTCGCGGACCGACTCGAACGTCGGAACGCCGGAGCTCGTGTAGTCCGGGTCGACGTCGGGCTCGGCAGCGGAACTCGTCGGCTCATCGGGCATGGTGTCACGTTACCCGTGGCGGTCGAAATACCGCACCATTTGCTCCCAGTACACCATGGTCAACGCCATTTGCACCCGCAGTCGCTACTGCCGCTAGGCCAAGCCGATGGCGACGTGCCGCGACGATTGCCACGACGGCAACGACCGAGGTCACAATCGCCAACACGGTGGCGGCGTCCTTCGGCCGACGGGTAATCCACAGTTCTTCGCCGAGCATCGCGCGGGTTGCCCGATGCCGTCCGTCGGCGACTTTCGGGAAAACGACAGGGTTTACCGCCAACCAGGTCCCGACCAACACTGCGTGGCTGCGACGCCGCGTCCACACGGGCAGCAGCACCAGCGGTGTGCTCGCCCAGCGCGTCCAGGCGCTCCACGGGTTCGCATGACGGGCGAAGATCGCGCGGCGAACACGTGCGGTCAAGCCGGTCACCTGCCGACGGGCTCAGCGCGCGGACCCGGAGCCGACATCCGCGGCGGCGACGCGGACGGCAGCGCGATCCACGGCACCCCGGGTGTGTTCAATTGGCTGGCCAGCCAGGGCAGCGCCTCAGCGAAAGCCCTACTTGCGAACGGCCAGTCGTGTTTGCCCGGCTGGGCGACGATCGCGCAGTCGATGCCGGTGGCGCGGCCTAGTTTGCATAGCCGCTCGGCGGCATCGGTCTGGTCGTTCGAGTAGCCGATATGGTCTTGACCGCCCAGCCCCACCGCGCCGTCGTCCACCGAGAGACTGCGATACCGTTTCGGCGCGTTATCCGATGAAATGTCGAACCAGCCCGAGACATCGTCGTATCGGCCGTGCCTGGTGATCACGGTGGCCGGGTCGAATGCTTCCCACGCGTCGGCGCTGCCGCCGAACAACCGAACGATGGTTTGCGCCTTGGTGCCGGCGTCCGGGCCCATGTTGCCGGCGATGTCGACAAACGAGCTGAACAGCTCGGGGTGCATGACCGTGAGATCCACCGCGCAGGTCCCGCCCATGGACCAGCCGACGACGCCCCAGTGTGACGCTTCCGGGCTGACGCCAAAGTTCGAAACCATATATGGGACAACGTCTTTAGTCAGATGGTCGGCTGCGTTACCGCGGCTCCCATTGACGCATTCGGTGTCGTTGTTGAACGCTCCGCCGGAGTCCACGAAGACGAACACCGGAGCGTTACCGTCGTGCCCGGCCGCCAGGTCATCGATCGTCTTCACCGCATTGCCGGCCCGCGCCCAGTCGCCGGGCGTGTTGAACTCTCCGCCGATCATCATCACCGTCGGCAGCTGTGGCGGCGGAGTAGTGGCAAACCATGCCGGCGGCAGGTAAACCAGTTCACCGCGATGCTTAAAGTGCGACGCGTTGTCGGGGATCGTCACCGGCACCAGGCTGCCGTGTTGGGGCTCAACGCCCCGGGCCGCCATTGCGGTGACGGTGGCCAGGTCCGTCTGGTCGGGCAGCCGCCCGGCGGTGAGCTGGTTCAACGCGGTCTGCACGGTCGGGAAGTAGCCGACCCACAGGTTGAGCACCAGTCCCGTGCTGAGTAGGCACAACGGCACGGCCAGCAGCGATGCGCCCCGCCGCCACCAGGCCGCGCCGCGCCAGCCCAGGACCAAGATCACCACCGCGGCGCCGCTGGAGGCGATCCACCACCACAACAGGTGCGGCGCCGGGTCGTCGGCAAGGCCGCCGGCGGTGATGTACCAGTGCGCCCAAGCCGCCACTCCGGCTCCGACGGCCACCGCCGCCGGCAGCCAAAGCAGCCGCCAGCGGCGCGATCGCCACCCGATCGCCAGCAGCAGCGCCGTCACGGTGAGGGCCTGGACCGTGCCCGGAATCCAGCCGTGCATCAGTGACGTGTGGTGCTCTGCCAGCACCGAGAACGCGAGGCTCGTCGTT
>DASZKQ010000248.1:0-5086 GCA_035552835.1 Mycobacterium sp.
CCGACCGTCGGTAGATGTACCCGCTCAGCCGCAGACCCCAGACCGCGACCAGCGCCAGCACCAGCCACCGGCGCGAGGCGTCACCGTCGCCGAGGGATGCGGCGACCACCGCGACCGCGATGAAGCCCAGTCCCCAGGTCACGTCGACGACGTTGTAGCGGCCGATGCGGCGGGCGATCGCGAAGGTGACCGCATGGACCACCAGCAGTGCGACGACCGAGGCGCCCGACACGACCGCAAAGTCGGCGATCATGGCCCACATTCGAATGACTCTCGCACATGTGAGTATTCGGAGCAGGTGGTCGAGCGGATGACGGTGCCCGAAAAACCATCCATGGCGCCAACCGCTCCGAATAGCAACTGTCCGACCCGTAAGCGGCGACCCCGCCGCTGACAACTTTGACACAGGAGCCAGAGCGGAAATGAAGGTCATTCAGAGAAAGACGTTCGCGGTGGGCCTGGCGGCGATTGCGGCCGTGGGGTTCTCGGCATGTTCGAGCAACAAATCCGAGTCCGCGCAGCAGACCAGCGCGAATCCAGCGATGAGCACGATGGCGCCCGCCACGACGAACGCAATGGCGGCTCCCGCGGCCGGCCTGATCGGTGCCGGATGCGCGGATTACGCCGCACAGCATCCGAGCGGTCCGGCGTCGGTGACCGGAATGGCACAAGACCCGGTCGTGACGGCGGCGTCCAACAACCCGATGCTGTCTACCTTGACCGCCGCACTGTCCGGCAAGCTGAACCCGAACGTCAACCTGGTCGACACCCTCAACAGCGGTCAGTACACCGTGTTCGCGCCGACCAACGCCGCGTTCGACAAGTTGCCGGCGAGCACGATCGACGAGCTCAAGACCAACTCGGAGATGTTGAAGAGCATCCTGACCTTTCACGTGGTGCAAGGGCAGGAAAGCCCGAACACCGTTGACGGCGCCCACAAGACCCTGCAGGGTGCTCAGGTGAAGGTGACCGGCCAGGGGAACGGCCTCAAAGTCGATGATGCGGGGCTGGTATGCGGAGGCGTACACACCGCCAACGCGACGGTGTACATGATCGACACCGTGCTGACCCCGCCCAACCAGTAATCCACGAGGAGTGTGGTAGCGAATAGTGAATATGTTGCCTTTGGCGCTGATCGGTCTGGTCGGAGGGCTGATCACCGGCATCTCGCCGTGTATCCTCCCGGTGCTGCCGGTGATCTTCTTCTCCGGCACGTCCGGCACGTCCGGCACCTCCGGCACGTCCGGCACGTCCGGCACGTCCGGCACCTCCGGCGCACAGGGCACGGCAGACGGCGCGGTCGCGGTCAAGACGAAACATGAAGTCTCGCGGCCATATCGGGTGATCGGCGGCCTGGTGCTGAGCTTCAGCCTGGTCACGCTGATCGGCTCGGCTTTGCTGTCGTTGCTGCACTTGCCGCAGGATGCCATCCGCTGGGTCGCGCTGGTCGCGTTGGTCGCAATCGGTCTCGGCTTGATCTTCCCGCGCTTCGAGCAGCTGCTGGAGCGGCCGTTCTCCCGCATCCCGCAAAAACAGATTGCCGCCCGTAGCAACGGGTTTGGTCTCGGCCTGGCGCTCGGCGTGCTCTATGTTCCATGCGCCGGCCCAGTGTTGGCTGCGATTGTGGTGGCCGGCGCCACCGCGAACATCGGTTTGCCCGTCGTCGTCCTCACCGTGGCCTTCGCCCTGGGTACGTCGCTGCCGCTGTTGTTCTTCGCGTTGGCCGGTCAACGAGTTACCCAGCGGGTCAGTGCTTTTCGCCGTCGCCAACGCGAGATCCGGATCACGGCAGGGGTGGTGACCCTGCTGCTGGCGGTGGCATTGGTGTTCAACCTGCCCGCGGCGCTGCAGCGGGCCATCCCGGACTACACCAGCCATTTGGAGAAGAAACTGGACGACGAGCAACAGATCCAGCAAGAGCTGGGCGGCATCGTCAACGACCAGAACAAAGAGTTGTCCAACTGCACCAGCGGCGCCCCGCAGCTGCAGAACTGCGGACCCGTGCCCGATCTCAAGGGCATTACCGCGTGGCTGAACACGCCGGGCGACAAACCGATCGACATCCAGGCGTTGCGGGGCAAGGTGGTGCTGATCGACTTCTGGGCCTATTCCTGCATCAACTGCCAACGCGCGATTCCGCACATCGAAGGCTGGTACAAGGCCTACCACGACGACGGTTTCGAGGTGATCGGCGTGCACACCCCCGAGTACGCGTTCGAAAAGGTCACCGGCAACGTCAAAAAGGGCGCCGCCGACATCGGCATCACCTACCCGATCGCCCAGGACAACAGCTACTCGACGTGGACGAACTACCGCAACCTGTACTGGCCGGCCGAATACCTGATCGACGCCAGCGGTGTCGTGCGGCACGTCAACTTCGGCGAAGGCGACTACAACGGCACCGAGCAGTTGATCCGCGAGCTGATCACCAGCGCGCGACCGAAAGTCGCGCTGCCCCCGCCGGTGGACGCACCCGACACCACCCCGCAGCGCGGCCTGACTCCCGAGACGTACTTCGGCGTCGGCAAGATGGTCAACTACGCCGGAAGCGGCGTCTACGACAAGGGGCAGGCGACCTTCACCTACCCGCCCGCATCGCCGAACGACACCTTCGCCCTGCAGGGACCGTGGACACTCGACTACGAAGGCGCGACCGCCAACAGCGACACGTCGAGCATCGAGCTGAACTACTACGCCAAAAGCGTCTACATCGTCGTCGGCGGAAACGGGAATCTGACGGTGACGCGCGACGGGAAGACGACCACGGTGCCGGTCAGTGGGCCGCCGACCTCACACCAGATCGTCGACCGCAACGACCTGGCCCGCGGACTGCTTGACGTGCGCTGCAGCAAAGGGCTGCAGGTGTTTTCCTTCACCTACGGCTGATCGCCAATCCAGGACGACTGAGTCAGCTGTCATGGCGTGATGACGTGCGACGGGTCGGGCCGCAGCTCCGGCGGCGCCTGGCTGTAGTCACCGAACGGCCCGTCGCGGCGCTCGACCGCGGCCCGGACACCCTCGGTGGCGGCGGTCTGGATGAAGTCGAGCGCTTCGGGGGTGTTGCGCATCAGGCCGTCGAGGATGCCGCCCAGCATTTGGGTCGACGCCAGACCCATATTTTCGTAGGCCTGATTTACGACTAGCTTCTGAGCTTGCAACTGTGACAACGGGATTCGCGTCAGCTCGGCAGCGATCTCGGCGACCCTGGCCTCCAGCCGCTCGAAGGGGACCGCCTCGTTGATCAGTTCGACCTCGGCGGCCTGCGCACCGGTCAGTGGCCGGCCCGTCAACGAGTGCCACTTGACCTTGGCCAGGCTGAGCCGATACAGCCACATCCCGGTCAGATAAGCGCCCCACATGCGGCTGTACGGGGTGCCGATGACCGCGTCGTTGCTGGCGATGACGATGTCGGCGCACAGCGCGTAGTCGCTGGCCCCGCCAACGCACCAGCCGTGCACCTGGGCGATCACCGGCTTGGACGCCCGCCAGATCGCCATGAACTTCTGCGTGGGCCCGGTCTCGCGGGCGGTGACCAGCGCGAAATCCTTGCCCGGATCCCAGCGTCCCGCGGTGTTCATCGCCTCGCCCCAGTGCTGGAAGCCGTCACCGAAGTCGTAGCCGCCGGAGAACGCCCGGCCCGCGCCGCGCAGCACGATCACCTTGATTTCCGGGTCCCGCTCGGCCAGGCCGACGGCGGCCTCGATTTCGTCGGGCATGGGCGGAACGATGGTGTTGAGGTGGTCGGGGCGGTTCAACGTGATGGTGGCGACCGGCCCCGCCGTCGCGTACAGCAATGTTTCGAATTGAGCAGCAGGCATAACTGAATGCTGACAGCCCAACTCAGCTACCGGCCCTACCGGGTGCCGGAACTAATCGTCAGCGTGCCGTCGCTGATCCCAGCGCTCAAGCCGTGTCTGCAACTCGAGCAGGCCAAGCCCGGCGACCGGAGCCGCGATGAAGAAACATGCCACCGTGAGTGGAGTCATCTCGACCTCCCTACCGGGACTCCCGCCCCTAACTTTCCCCACACGTTTCTCTTAGGTGTATTTAAGGTACGCCTTAGGTAGCCGCCAGGAAAGTCAAAACGCCCGATTTTTTCAACATGTGCCGAAAAAGTTATTTCGGTGCGCGGCTGTCACGGCTGAGATGGAAGTGACGCCAGCAGCTCACTGGTCTCCTTGATCTGTCAAGTGCCCAACATCCGCCACAGGAACGCGAAGCTGAGTGCGGACTTGAACGCGGTCTGCGCGTTGTCGGCGGCACCGGCGTGGCCGCCCTCGATGTTCTCGTAGTACCAGACTCGGTGGCCTGCGGCTTCCAGCGCCGCCGTCATCTTGCGGGCATGACCCGGATGCACCCGGTCGTCACGGGTCGATGTGGTGATCAGCACCGGCGGGTAATCGATGTCAGCCGAAATATTGTGGTACGGGGAGTACTCGGCGATGAACTCCCAATCATCCGGATCGTCCGGATCGCCGTACTCGGCGACCCAGGACGCGCCCGCCAGCAATAGATGGAAGCGGCGCATGTCCAGCAACGGCACCTGACAGACCAGCGCGCCGAACAACTCCGGGTACTTGGTCAGCATGATGCCCATCAGCAGACCGCCGTTACTACCACCCTGCGCGCCGAGTTGCCGCACAGTGGTGATATCGCGGGCCACCAAATCGGTTGCCACCGAAGCGAAGTCCTCGGCGACCAGATGACGGCCCGCACGCATCGCCTGGGTGTGCCAGCCGGGGCCGTACTCGCCACCACCGCGGATGTTGGCCAGCACAAAAGTGCCGCCGCGCGCCAGCCACAGCCGGCCCAATACGCCGTCATACCCGGGGGTGCGGGCGACCTCGAATCCGCCGTAGCCGCCCAGCAGCGTCGGACCGGGTCCAATCGCGTCCCGCGGGCGCACCACGAAATACGGAATCGCGGTGCCATCCTTTGACGTAGTGAAATGCTGTGCGACGGTGATGCCTTCGGCATCGAAGAAAGCCGGCGCGGATTTGATCTGTTCCAGCGGTTCGTCGACGGCCCCGTGCAGTAGCCGCGACGGCGTCGTGAATCCGCTGGAATCCAAGAAGATTTCGTCGCC
>DASZKQ010000249.1:0-2461 GCA_035552835.1 Mycobacterium sp.
CATGACTTGAAAGGCGTGCCGGGTCACTGGCAACTATGCGCCCTCGTGCGAGAGCTCGCGACCGTCAAGCAGTAGTGAGCAGCACCACGTCGACCTCACAGCCGGGTCACATGTTGCCTCGATACGCTCGGCGGCATGCCACCGCGACTGAACCTGTTCACTAATCGCGAGCGCGCCAATTCATTTGGGGCTGCGGCACACAACTACGACACTTATCGTCCGCGTTACCCCGATCAACTGATCGATGCCGTTTTGGCGTCTGGTGTTCGCCGACTCGTTGATGTGGGCGCTGGTACCGGAATTGCCTCGATGCAGTTTGTCGAACGTGGCGCCGATGTGCTTGCGGTGGAACCCGATACCCGGATGGCCTCCGTTGCACTAGCCAAGGGCATTCCGGTCGAAATCGCGGCATTTGAACAATGGGAGCCCGCCGGCCGGCGATTCGACCGCGTGGTGTTCGCAGCATCGTTTCATTGGGTGGATCCGGCGGTCGCGCTGCCGAAGATACGTGGCATCCTCAGCGACGGCGGGAAGTTGGCGCTGATGTGGAACCGGTTGCGACCCACCCGACCAACGCGTGCCCAATTCGAATCGATCTATAAGGACTACATGGACATCGACGCCCGCGGCGCGGACGGCGAACCAGGCGATCTCACCGACTTGCTCGCCGGGGCGGGGTTCACCGTCACACACCGGAGTTACCAGCACGACCTGCACTACTCCACTCAACAGTGGGTCGACATCGCGTTTACATTTTCCAATCACCTGACCCTCGGTGCCGACAAGGCAACCGAGCTGCGCTCCAAAATGGCCGACCTCATCGGCCCTTCGGGTGTGTCGGTCGGCGGGGATGCACTGGCCATCCTGGCGACGCCGTCCTAGCGGACCGGCGAACCAACACCGGGCCGCTCCAATACAACTCAGCGGGCGGCCGGAAAGAGCTCACGCACCGCGTCGGGAATGGGTGCCACTGCATCCGCGCCGCGGATCGCCACCTGCAGCAGATAACCGGGCAGCATGCACAGCAGCGTCTTGGCTAGCACGTCAGGGTCCAGCGTCGGACCGGTCGGCGCACTGGCGCGCGCCGTGTCGGCCAGCGCCGCGCCGGCCGCATCAAACGATTCCCGCAACCGCGCGGCCAGCGCGGGACTCCGCAGCGCTTCCGACCACACCACTAGTGCAATCGCGGCGAACCCGTCGTCGGCGTGGCGTGAACTGCCGAACTCCAGCGCCGCGGCCAACGCCGCGCCGATGTCGGCGCCGCGCGCAACCGACTCGCGCACGATCTCGACGATCTGGTCGAGGTTGTCCTCGGCGATGGCCGCGATCATCGCGTCCTTGCTGGCGAAGTAGCGGTAGACCGCGCCGGAGGACATGCCGGCCTCGCGCACCAGGTCCTGCATGGACGTTTGGTGGAATCCGTCGCGCACAAAGCAGCGTCGGGCGGCGGCAAGTATGTGCGCTCGCCGTTCGTCGCGGTACTGCGCAGAAACCTTCGGCACCCTCGCAGCGTATCAAAAAAGCACGAACGTTCGCTATTGACAGAGTGCCGGCGCAGGTGCAGAGTGATGAAGCGATAGAAACGCGAACGCTCATTCTCGGAAAGGAACCCGAGCATGTCCGACTCATCCGACTTCGGCACCTTCGGTCGCTTCATGGAAACCCCGGTTGACTGCATGCCCGCAGAGATGAAAGCCGCCTACGAGTTCACTCGTGAACTGCGCGGACTCGTCCCGGGCCCGCACAAGATCTGGCTGGCTAATCCCCGCCTCTCCAAGACAATCGTGCCCACGGGCGCCTACTACCAAACCGACTCGACGCTGACCAAGGCGGAGATCGAGATCGTCACCAATCTCACCACCGGCCGCTGGGCCACGCCGTACGCCAACTACGAGCACGAAAAGATCGGCGTCGAAAAGGGCCGCCTTGCACCGCAAACGGTCGAGGCGTTGATTGCCGGCCGCCCGGCTTCGTTCGACGATCCCCGTCAGCAGCTCGTCTACGAACTCGCCGCCACTCTTCTCGCCCCGCGCTTCGTACCGCTGGGACTGTACCGGCGCGCCAAGGCCCTGCTCGGCGATGCCGGAGTCGTCGACGTCACGGTCCTCATCGGATGGTTCACCGCGGTGTCAATGACGCTGGCGGCCTTCGATGTTCCCGCTAACGCCGTAGGAATGGACCAGTGACTCGCAACGGCGGCCGCCTGCCGCTTCTCGACGTCGGCACGCTTGATGCCGCACAACGCAAACTTTTCGATTACCTCCAGACCAAGGTTGTGCCCTGGGCCGACGCCGCCGGGTTCCGCAGCACGACCGCCGGTGGCAAGTTCATCGGCCCGTTCAACGCCGCCCTGCGCAGTCCGACGGTGGCCGGTGCCTTCCTTCGGTTACAGGCGAGCGAAGAACGCCACACGTCGTTGTCCGACCGGGTGCGTCAGGTCGTGATTCTCGCCGTCGGCGCG
>DASZKQ010000250.1:0-2828 GCA_035552835.1 Mycobacterium sp.
ACTTCGAACGCCAACGCCTTCCCATTGCCGCCCGCGCCGTGCAGCAGGGCCGCGACCTCGGCGCATACATGCTCGAAGAGCGCAGCCCCGACGGCGATGCACAAACCGAGCATTGGCGCGAGTTCCACAGCACCAGCGGCATTCTGAAACATACCGCGTCGTCAGCTTTCCTCCATTGCAACCCAAGCTAGCACTGCGACGTCCCTACACGAGTCGAGGACGCGGATGGAAGTCCGCGTGGTGGCGTGCGAGTACGTCGTCCGCGAAATCCCCTGTGGGATCCCCCAATACCCTGTGAATATGGTTGACGTCCCGCTGAGTGTTGTCATACTCCGCAAGTAGACGTGGTGCCTGCAGCCGGTAGTAGTGCGGTTGACCGCGCTCGATGCCGCCGGCCCACGCGAAGTGCATGTCGTCGAGCTTGCGGCCGGCGAACTTCTCGGCCTCGCGGTCGGCGAGTTCCACCTCGCGCAGCCAACGAGGCGTTCAATATCACCAACGGTGACGTTTTTGAATGGCGAAATGTATGGCCGGCGTTGGCCGAAACCCTCGGGGTCGACACTGGACCGGATACGCCCATTAGTTTGGCCGCCTACCTGGCCGAGCATTCCGACGTGTGGGACCGCGTCGTCGCCAAGTACGGCCTTCGTCGGTTGAGTCTGCGCCAACTGGTGGGTCAGGGTGACCAGCACGCGGATTTCGCGTTTGCCTATGGCGCGCCCGAAGGGCCACGCGCGTTTGTGAGTACCATCAAGCTGCGCCGGGCCGGGTTCACCGAAGCTATCGACACCGAGGATGCGTTCCGCAACGCACTGCAGTCGCTCATCGACCACAAGTTCCTGCCGCCCGCTGGGAGTTGACGGCACGTTTCAGCCGTGGTTGCTCACGCGCCAACTGGCGCTTTCGCGCTGGCGAAGGCAGGGACGACGAAGCGACGCAGTATGGACCGGTAACGCCTGACATCGCCGTCACCATCCTCGAGGCCGCGCATCACCATCACCGTGACGTTGCCCAGCCACAAGTGGATGTCCGACCGGGGCAGCCCGGGTGGCAGTTCATTGTTGGCGACGGCGGCGTCGAGAATGGGATCCCACATCTCGGCTCTGATCAGCTCCGTCGTTCCCGAAGCGATCATTCGTTTGCCAAGACTGGTGCCATCGGGGTCGATGCAGTGCCGTGTCATGGGGTCGCGCCGGCCGTGGTCGGCGGTGTAGAGGACAGTCTCGATGATCTGATTCGCAAGGCTGCTCTGCCGGGAGATCGATTTGCGTGCCCGCTCGAGCAAAGCTCGCGCGTGCCGTGTGATCAGCTCGATGAGCAGATCATCGCGGTCAGCGAAATAGCGGTAGACGCTGGGCCGCGACAATCCAACCTCACACGCAACGTCGTCCATCGTGGTCTTGCGGATCCCGTGGCGTTCAATGCAGCGTTCAGCGGCGGCCAGGATGCGCTCGCGCGCATCGTCGGTGCTCGTGGGTGCGGCCAGCTGATCGGCCGATCGTCGAGGCATGACGACCATTTTACTAGGTACGTCAGTCGTCTGGTGTTATTTGCACGTGTCGTCTTACGTGGTGGCGCTTGTTGACACGGCACCCTTGATATGGGCATACTGACTGCTGACATTTTTCGTTCTTTGTCAGTAGGAGCGCACAGATGCCACTGGGACTGCCGCACCGGATCGCGATTGTCGGCGCCGGATTGATCGGGTCGGCGTTGGCCGGTCACCTGATCCTGGCCGGAAACAAGGTCATCATTGGAGCGCGACGCCCTGACGCCTTTAATCCGCCCGACTATCAGCGGGCAGACATCGACTACCCGGTCCGCACGATTGAGGAAGCAATCGACGGAGCGGAAGTGGCGATCCTGGCGATCCCGAACGCGGCCGTCGCGCCGTTCGCCGAGGTCTATCGCGATCGGTTGGCCGGCGCGGTCATCATTGATCCTTCCAACCCGTTCCTCTGGCACGACGACGGTGTGATGACCATCAAGGATCTCGGCGGCAAGACTTCCGGCACGGTGACCGCTGAGTTGTTCCCGAAATCATCGGTGGCACGCGCTTTCTCACACCAGCTTGCCGAAACGCTGTGGCTGCGAGGTCGCCGGGAACCTGGCCGCTGGGGTATCGGGTACGCGGCCGACGACAACGATACCGCCTGGATCACCGGCGAAATCATCACCCAAACCGGCTTTGCGCCGATCCGGGTTGGCACGCTGGCCCACTCGGCGCCCATTGATCCCGGCGGAGTGCTATTCCCCGGCCTCCTCGGACTCCTCAGCCCACAAGGTATGCAAACGACCCTCGAAAAGGGCCCATTCACAGGAGAACTGCCATGTCGCACGTGATACCCGCGCCTCTTGCGACTTCAGAAACCGAGCCGGTTAAGCACGCGCCGGTCCTGGTTACCGAGAACCAAGTTGCATTCAGCACCGCGGCGGCTGCGGCAGTCCCGACGCCGCGCGGCCGGTGGCTGGACACAACCCCGATGGGCGGACTCGGCCGCATCCTGACCGCGCTGACACAGCCCCGGCCGCACTACGCACCGTGAGCTCGCCTATTTCGAGGCGGGGCGGATGTCTCGGGCGATGGACCGACTATGACGGAGGTCTAAGGGGCGAGGCGCGTTACTGATTGGTTAGCGAAAGGTGTTTAGGTGAAGGCTATTCCAGTTACCGGCGTCGTCGGACGCGTGTGGATACCGCTGGTGCTCGTGGTTGTGTTGGCTGTCTCGGGATTGATCGTTGATCGGCTGCACAAAGTCTTTGGCTCCCAGGACCTCAATGCCAACGCCGGCGCCGGTATAGAGATCGTGCAGTTCAACCCGAAGATT
>DASZKQ010000251.1:0-7338 GCA_035552835.1 Mycobacterium sp.
CGGGTAAGGGCTGCTTACCGTTTGCAATTCGCCCTCCCAGAAGTCCGGGACCGAGCTGCCCAGCCCGGCGCGGATCGGCAGGAACGGCAGCCGTTGTGCCGCTGCCTGCAGCCCGCAGCGCAGCATGCCTTCGTCCATCTCCCGGGCCTCGATGGATCCGCTGGTGCGCACCTTGGCGAACCACGGGTCATAAAACGGCGGCGAGTCCAGCGAGACGAACCCGTAGTAGACGCGGCGTACCTTGCCCGCCGAGCACAACAGTCCCACATCCGGCCCGCCATAGGTCACCACGGTCAAGTCTTTGATATCGGTGCGCAGCATGGCCCGTACGAACGCCATCGGTTTGCGCCGCGACCCCCAGCCGCCGATGCCAATCGTCATGCCGCTGCGCAGTTGGGCGACGGCCTCGTCGAGAGTTGTCCGTTTATCGGCCATTACGACTTCTTGCCCTTCGTTGTACCGGCGAACGCGTCGCGGTGCTCGTCGGAAACCCCGGCGAGATTGAGCTCGAAGGTAAAGCCTTGCTCCATGCGGTAACTGGAGTTGACGCGCTGGACGTCGATGAGGTTCAGCGCCTCCTTGGCCGCGCGGATCACCCGGGTGTCCTTGGCAGCAATGTCGCGTGCCACCCGCAGCGCGGCTTCGTCAAGTTCCTCACGCGGCACCACCTCATGCACCGAGCCGAAGTGGTGCAGGGTGGCGGCGTCCACGGTGGCCGCGGTGAAGAACAGTCGCCGCATCATGTGCTGTGGCACCAACCGGGACAGGTGGGTGGCCGCACCCAGCGCGCCGCGTTCGACCTCCGGGAGCCCGAAGGTCGCGTCCTCGGAGGCAACGATCACGTCGGCGCTGCCCACCAGGCCGATGCCGCCGCCGACGCAGAAGCCATTGACTGCAGCGATCACCGGCACAGCGCACTCGTAGACCGCTCGGAAAGCGGCGAAGCAGCCGCGGTTGGCGTCGATCAGCGCGATGAATCCTTCGGTGCGCTGCATCTCTTTGATGTCCACTCCGGCATTGAAGCCGCGGCCCTTGGCCCGCAGGATCACTGCGTGCGTCTCCGGGTTGGCGCCGGCTGCGGTGAGCGCGTCGGCGAGTTCGAACCAGCCGCTCGAGGGGATGGCGTTGACAGGGGGAAAGTCGACGGTGACCGCGACGATCCCCGGTTCGGCGGTGCGTGACGTGATTGTCATCGAGCTCCTCGGCCACTTCCTGGGGGACGAATTACCTAAGCAAGCACTTGCTTGGTACGCTAGCACAGTGACTCACGCCGAAGGAGACCCCGCGATCAGCTTGGGCCTCGCCGGGCGGGTCATTCTGGTGACCGGCGGTGTGCGGGGGGTCGGCGCCGGCATCAGCTCAGTCTTCGCCGGTCAGGGCGGCACCGTGGTGACCTGTGCCCGGCGCGCGGTCGAGGGCCTGCCGTATGACTTTCACTCCTGCGACGTCCGCGACGACGATGCGGTCAAGGCGATGATCGACGCGGTTGTCGAGCGCCACGGCCGTCTCGATGTCGTCGTCAACAACGCCGGCGGCTCGCCCTACGTGCTGACCGCGGATTCCAGCGCGAAGTTCAACCGTAAGATCATCGAGCTCAATCTGATTGGTGCGCTGTCGGTTTCCCAGCACGCCAACGACAAGATGCAGAACCAGGGGCGCGGCGGGTCGATCGTCAACATCTGCAGTCTCAGCGGCCGGCGACCCTCCCCGGGCACCGGCGCATATGGTGCGGCCAAGGCGGGCCTGGAGAGCCTGACGCAGACGCTGGCGGTGGAATGGGGACCCAAGGTGCGGGTGAACGCCTGCGTGGTCGGCATGGTCGAGACCGAACAATCGGAGCTCTTCTACGGCGACGCCGAGTCCATCGCCGCGATCTCCAAGAACGTGCCACTCGGCCGGCTGGCTACACCCGCCGATGTCGGTTGGGCCGCAGCATTTTTGGCCTCGGATGCGGCGTCCTACATCAGCGGTGCCTCGTTGGAAGTACACGGTGGCGGCGAGCCCCCGCACTATCTGGCCACAACGAACGCGAGCGCGATCAAATAAAGGAGACGAAGAAGATGGGTAGAAAATGGGGCTAGTCGACGGCCGGGTCGTCATCGTCACCGGTGCCGGCGGCGGTATCGGACGCGCGCACGCGTTGGCCTTCGCCGCCGAGGGCGCGCGCGTCGTGGTCAACGACATCGGTGTGGGCCTGGACGGGTCGCCGGCAAGCGGCGGCAGCGCTGCACAGTCTGTGGTCGACGAGATCACCGCGGCCGGAGGCGAGGCCGTCGCCAATGGCTCCAACATCGCCGACTGGGATCAAGCGGCAGCCCTGGTCCAGACCGCCGTCGACACGTTCGGTGGTCTGGATGTCCTAGTGAACAACGCCGGCATCGTGCGCGACCGGATGATGGCCAATACCAGCGAGGAAGAGTTTGACGCTGTCATCGCCGTGCACCTCAAGGGCCACTTCGCCGCGATGCGGCACGCCGCGTCGTATTGGCGGGGATTGTCGAAAGAGGGCAAAGCCGTTGACGCACGGATCATCAACACCAGTTCCGGTGCGGGCCTGCAAGGCAGCGTCGGGCAAGGTAACTACAGTGCCGCCAAAGCTGGCATCGCGGCACTGACCCTCGTCGGCGCCGCGGAAATGGGCCGGTACGGCGTCACCGTCAACGCGATCGCCCCGTCCGCCCGTACCCGGATGACCGAAACGGTCTTTGCAGACATGATGGCAACGCAGGACGATGATTTCGATGCCATGGCCCCGGAGAACGTCTCGCCGCTGGTGGTCTGGTTGGGCAGCGTTGAATCGCGTGATGTCACTGGGAAGGTGTTCGAGGTCGAGGGCGGCAAGATCCGCGTCGCTGAAGGCTGGGCGCACGGCCCCCAGATCGACAAGAGCGCCAAATGGGATCCGGCGGAATTAGGCCCGGCTGTTAGCGATCTACTCGCGAAGTCTCGGCCTCCGGTTCCGGTGTACGGCGCGTAGCCCACAATCGTCCTAGGCCGAGGGTGCACTTCGACTGGGAGCGGTTGACCGACAGTGTGCATCGTTGTCGGCTGCCATTCCTCGACGTGACAGTCGGTTTGGTGCAAGGCCGTACCGGGGCGATGCTGATTGACACTGGTACCACGCTGGCTGAAGCCGCAGCGATCGATGCCGACGTGCGCCAAATTGCCGGACGTCGCGTGACACACGTCGTGTTGACCCATAAACACTTCGACCATGTGCTGGGCTGCTCAGTGTTCGCTGACGCCGAAACCTACTGTGCGCCCGAGGTTGTCGAATATCTCTCGTCGCGCACCGACCAGCTTCGCGACGACGCGTTGCGCTACGGTGCCAACCCCGACGAGATCGACCGCGCGATCGCGGCCCTGCGGCCGCCCCAACACGCAGTCGACAATGCTGTCGTCGACCTCGGGAACCTTCATGTGACGATTGCTTACCTGGGTCGTGGCCACACCACGTCAGACCTGGTCGTGGTGGTGCCAGGCGACGACGGCGACCGGGTCGTGATTTTCACTGGTGATCTCGTCGAGGAATCCGGCGACCCGGCGATCGATGCCGATTCCGATGTAGCGGCCTGGCCCACCACGCTTGATCGCTTACTTGCCGTCGGCGGACCCGACGCCATCTACGTACCGGGCCACGGTGCTGTCGTGAACGCGGAATTTATCCGCCGGCAACGGGATTGGCTCAGATAGCGCCGCTTAAAGCGCTGACAATGTCATCAAAGATGGCGACGGGGAACTGGGCGACCGCGGTGTCAATCTGGATCAGATTCCTGCGAACGCCTCGCCGACCAGCGCGCCCAGGTCGCCCGGCACTACTGCGGCCGCATCGGTGGCTGCTGTGGGGAGTTCGGCGCTGAGGCCGGAGGTCCCGCCGCTGAACGCGTTGACGATGTCATCCCACACCGCACCGGGGAATTGGGTCAGCGCCGTGTCGATCTCGGTGAAACCGCCCTGAATCGCGTTGGTGATTGTCGTCGGATCGCCGCCAAGGAAGGCCTCGTAGATGTTGTAACCGGCCAATTGTGGTGCCTCAATGAGGTTTCGCGCATCGACGAAGAGTTCCGTCGACAATGACGCCGGCGGCACGGGTTGCCCGTCAAAGCTCACCAGCGTCCAGCCATCCGTGGGATCGCCCTGGACGACAACCTGGTCAGTATTGGCCACAAACTGTCCCGTGGTGAGCAGCTGGGTGAGCAGGAGCGGGATGTCGGGGTTGTTGACGTTCATCATCGTCCAGGTAGCCATCGCCCCCTCGCTGGAAAACGCTACGTCGGTCGTGCTGGGGCCACCACCCGTGACGGTATTGTTGTAGATCGCGTCAACGGCCTCGGTAAAGCGTTGGTCGAACACAAAGCCGTTCGCATCGGGAGAGCCCGGGATCGGCACCAATTCCGCGCCGAGCGCCCACGAAAGCGGGGCCGTTAAGTACAGGATGCCCGCGAGGCTATCCACCGGTTGGCCTTCGTAAATACCGGCATTGATCTCGTCGAGTCCGGCCAATTCCTGTACCGCGGGCACCCCGGGAAGGGCAGCCAAATAGTCTGCGGTTTCGATCGCTCTGAGCTCTTCCGACGAGTAGAGACCGATGCTGTGCCCGTATTCCGCGTAGAGTGCCTGCGCGACGGTCTCCGCCTGTTGGTCACCCAGCGAAGTGAGTCCCGTTCCCGGCGGCACGGTGTCGATGATGCCGTTCTCGTTTGATACCGATTGGGCGTGCCGCACGAAGTCCAACGTGATCTCTTCATCGGCCCACGCTATGGCCGGCCCGATGAAGAGCAAGCCCGTCGAAACCAGCCCGACGGCAATGTAACGGTATCGGTGTTGGCGCAAACCAGGCATAACTCCCCCTCCGCGTCGGAGCGTCGCAGCGGCCAGGTTAAGTTACCGTAATTCACGGGGATTTTTGTGGAGATTGCAAAGCAAATCTACGCCGGCTCACAGACAACCAAGGGGATCACTCGGTCGGTGGCGTATCGGTATCCACGGTAGGGCGGATACATCTTGGTCAGCGGTGGCCAGTAGCGGTCCCGCTCGGCGTCAGTGGCATCTCGGGCGACCAGCTGAAGGAGGTCGCCGCGAATCTGCACCTCTACGTTGGGATTTGCCTTGAGGTTGTGGTACCAGGTCGGGTTTTCGGCACGGCCGCCGAACGACGCCGGCAGGATTACCCGGTCGCCGTCGCGCAGATACAACGTGGGCGTGGTTCGCGGCTCACCCGACTTGCGTCCGGTCGTAGTCAGCAAAGCGGCCGGAAACCACAGCAACCGGGCGCCGAGCCGGCCGTTCGTATGCAGGTAGACCCAGATATGCGCGCGGGCAAAGTATTTGAGCACGGCAGCGAGGAACCGCGAATTGCGGATCCATTGCCGCTGCGTCACGTCAGCGTGCGGGGTCGCAGACGACGATGGGGATGGTCCGATCGGTCCAGGACTGGTAGTCGTCGTAAGAGGGATACATCTTTACCAACTGCGGCCAGTAGTTGGCGCGCTCCTCGTCGGTGGCGTCCCGCGCGGTGAGGTCGAGCACTTCTTTTTTGATCTGAACCGAAACCTTCGGATTGGCCTTGAGGTTGAGGTACCACATCGGCTTCTTCTCGGCGCCGCCCTTCGATGCGGCGACGATCACCCGGTCACCGTCGCGCAGGAAATACAGTGGGCTGACTCGCGGTTGCCCGGTCTTGCGGCCCGTCGTGGTCAGTAGGGCGACGGGGATGTTCTGGAATGTGCTGCCCAGTCCTTCTCCGCCGCCACGGCGGTACATGAAGGTGTTGAGGCGGGACATCCATTTGATAAAGAAGTCGGTGTACGGCGCATTCACAAACCGCGGTGGTGGTTTCTGGGGCATGACAGTGATCCTAGATTCGCTGGACGAACGGGTGGAAGCGAACCCGGATGTGCTGGATCTTGCCGTCGTCCGCCGGGATGACGAAGGTCTCGTCGACCCGCGCCGCCATCCGCCGTCCACCGAACGACGCCTTGGTCAGCACGTTGTACACCGCTCGCACCTCATCACCGGCGATGGTGTACTCCGGCTTGGTGGTCGCCGCTATGATGCGGTACTGCGGGCCGCGATTGAGGCTGCGCCGCAAGTGGTTTCCGGACAACCCGGTCCTGATACCCTGCTCGATCCGAACACAATCGGGCGCGAACGGGACCGCATCGCCATTGTGGCTGACCAGTGCGTCGATGTAGGACTGGGCCGCGGCGATGCGGTCGTCGTCGGAAACGCCCACCATAGGATTGCCCGCCTCCTCCTCATCGCGCTTCGCGCTCTGCATCGTCGCCGGGCCTAGATGCGCTCGATGATGGTGCCCGTCGACAGCGCGCCGCCGGCGCACATGGTGATCAGCGCCGTGCTCTGATCCGAGCGCTCCAGCTCGTGCAGGGCGGTGGTGAACAGGCGGCTGCCGGTGCAACCCACCGGATGCCCCAGCGCGATCGCGCCGCCGTTGACGTTTACCCGAGCCATGTCGGCGTCGTGCACCCGGGCCCAGGACAGCACCACGGATGCGAACGCCTCGTTGATCTCGACGAGGTCGATGTCGCCCATCTTCATGCCGGCCTTCTCCAGCACCTTCGCGCATGCCTGCACCGGGCCGTCCAGATGGTAGTAGGGCTCGGCGCCGACCAGCGCCTGGCTGACGATCCGCGCCCGCGGGCGCAGGCCCAGCGCTTTTGCCTTGTCCTCGTCCATCCACAACACCGCCGCCGCGCCGTCGGAGATTTGCGAGGACGTGCCAGCGGTGTGGATGCCGCCGTCAAGCACCGGCTTGAGCTGGCTCAATCCCTCCAGTGTGGTGGCCCGCAGACCCTGGTCGCGGCTGACCATGTGGCGCTCGCTGGTGGGTTGCTTCTGCTCGTCGAGGATTGGCGCCTCGATCGGTGAGATCTCCCGGTCGAAGCGGCCCTCGTCCCAGGCCTGCTTGGCGTGCTGCTGGGAGGCCAAGCCGAGCTCGTCGATGTCCTCGCGGGTGATGCCGCGCCGCTTGGCGATGCGCTCGGCGGCGGTGAACTGGTCGGGCAGATCGATGTCCCAGGACTCCGCGCGCCAATTGCGGTCGGGACCGGCGTTGGCGCCCAGCCCGACGCGGCTCATCGCCTCGATCCCGCAGGCGATGCCGATATCGATGGCGCCGGCGGCGATCAGCCCCGCGATCAGATGGTTGGCCTGCTGCCCGCTGCCGCATTGGCAGTCGACGGTGGTGGCGCCGACGTGCTCGGGCAAACCCAGGGTCAGCCATGCGGTCCGGGTGATGTTGTTGGACTGCTCCGCATACTGCGTCACGCAGCCGCCGATGAGCTGCTCGACGTCGCCGGCGTCGATACCGGCCTTCTC
>DASZKQ010000252.1:0-9077 GCA_035552835.1 Mycobacterium sp.
GGCGACGGTGGATGTCGAGCTGACGGGGACGCTGACCCGGGGCATGACAGTGACCGACTGGTCGGGACGCTGGGGTCGAAAACCCAACGCGCTGATCGGTGTTGGAGTTGATCCGGCTGTGTTCTTCGACCGGTTCATCGACCGGGTCGGACCGTTCGCGCAGCGACTCGGCTAACCGTGTGACCGGCCTTCACTCGTAGATTCCCTCCAGGTACCACCTCCGCTGTCGGTAGCACAGCAGCATCGCGGTACCGGGATCAGACGCCTGCCCGCCTTCCAGCAGCACCTGGGCCCGGGCGGTACGTCCCCCGGCACCGGTAGCCGCCGGATCCGAATCCCACCAGCGTTCGTCGACCGGCCATGGTCCAGCCCACCAGCGCAGCCGGTCGTCACGGCCGCGAGAGGTCAGCCGTGCCGGGTCGGCTGAAAACAGCCCGCGGCTGGTCACCCGGATCGAATTGCCCTGGGCATCAAGCAATTCCACCGGGTCGTCGAGCAGCACTGTCGGCGACGGCTCGGGCACTTGACCGGGCCACGGCAGACCCGGATCGGCCCGCGGCACCGGCTCGTCGCCCAGCGGTGTCAACGTGATGCGCTCGGCAGGCCCACGACCGCCGGACAGTACCGGCACCTGCACAGCCTCCGGGCCGAGCAAACCCTGTACTCGTACCAGCGCCCGACGGGCCCGCATCCTGTCTTCTTCACCGAGGCCACCCCATAGCGGTAACTGCAGCGCCCCGGCCGACACCACCTCGACTGCCTGCAGCCGCAACAGCGTCACCGATGCGGTGGGCCGATCCACGACGGTCCTGGTGTTCAACCACCCGTCCAGCTGCCAACGCACCCGGTCGGCGGTGGCATCCTCGGTCAATGGCTCGGCGCATCGCCATACCCGCGTCAGCTCTTCGCCGTTGGCGGTGACGGCGTGAACGGCCAGTCGAGTGCATCCCACCCCGGCGGCCATCAGCGTCTGATGCAACGTGCTGGCCAGCGAGCGGCCGGCAAATGCCGCGGCGTCGACCCGGTCGATCGGCGGATCGCAATTCAGCACGGCGTCGAGTTCGGTCGGCGGCTCACGCCCGGACGGTCCGCGTTCCGGCTCACCGCAGGCGAACCGGTGCGCGCTGACCGCGTCGGCGCCGAACCGGGAAGCCACGTCGGTGCGCGACAATGCGGCGAACTGTCCGATGGTCCGAATTCCCATCCGCCACAGCAGATCCGCTAGCTCATCCCGTCCGGGACCGGACAGGCTGGGCTCGGTGGCGAGTTGCCGGATCGACAACACCGACAGGAACCACGCGTCTACTCCCGGTTCGACGACACGACCGGCACGGGCGGCGAAGACCGCGGTGGACAGCTGATCGGCGATCCCGACCTGACATTCTGCGCCGGCTGCGGCCACTGCGTCGGTCAGCCGCTCGGCGGCCTGCTGTTCGGACCCGAAAAAGCGGGCCGCCCCGCGCACCGACAACACCAAAAGCCCGGGTCGCAGCACCTCGGCGCGGGGCACCAGATCGTCCACCGCCGCGATAACCCCTTCGAAGAAGCGGGCATCGCGGTCGGAGTCGGCAGTCACGACATGCAATTGCGGACAGCGGGCCGCCGCCTCTCGCCGCCGCAATCCTCGCCGCACTCCCGCCGAACGGGCAGCCGATGAGCAGGCGATTACCCGGTTGGCCAGCGTGACGGCGACCGGGGCGGTTGCGGGCAGGCCAGCGGCCGCTGCCGCGGCGACCGCGGGCCAGTCCATACACCAAATCGCCAGTACTCGGGAGGCCACGTGACTACCCGGTTCGCACCCGACCGATTGCCCGTCCCCTCGCGCGCACCCCGCTGATCCGGAGCCGCACCTTGCTGATCCGTCCGAAACCGGGCTTACTCGCCGTGGTCTCATAGCCGCAGACCCGAGCCTCTAATCGTATCGACGCCCCCTGCCAGTCACCATCGGTGACCAGCAGAGTGCAGCCTTTGTGGTGAGCGCGGGCTACCACCGCCCGCGCCCGTGTCAGTGGCACCGAGCGTCCGCCCAGAGCCAGCACGACCAGATCCATTCCGTCCATGAGCACCGCAGCCACCTCCACCGGATCGGCACCGGGATCCGGGATTACCGCAAGCCGGCTTAGATCCGCTCCCATCTCCACGGCGGCCAGCAATCCGATATCCGGCTGGCCGACAATGGCCGCGTTTCCGCCGGCGGCCGTCACCGCGGCCACCATGCTCAGCGGCAGCGACCGGGCCCCCGACAGCACCGCCACTGTTCCCCGTGGCAACGCATCCGGCAGCACATCGGCCAGCAGTTGCGGGATTGGCAGCCTGGCTTCCGACTCCGGCAGTAGGTCATCCGGGGCGAGGTGACTAGGAGCATGGCCGCGCCGAGAAGAACCGACCTTCCCGGACACCGCCGCCATCTGGCGGCGCAGCTGTTTTAGCTGCTCAGCACGGTCGTGATGGGGCTGACCGGAGGCGAGAATCGCCGTCATCACCACCTCCTGGCGTCACGGGTGTTACCAATGATGTTCGAATGTATGTTCGATATGCTCAGTCAACACCCGCTCTCCGACACCGTCAAGAAACGTGAGAGGCTGTTTCATACAACCGGTACTCATGTGGCTTCTGGTGCTTTCCGAGGCGCCGCCAGTTCAGCGAGGAAGCGGTGCTACCTCGATGACCTGTCGCAGAATGCGCCTGGGAACGCGATCACCATCAACGTGAACGCGACCTCCTGGATCGACTGTCCGGAAGGCCGGCCGTAGCGCGGATCTCCCGACGCGCCGCCGCCGGGTCGTTCTCTCGAAACATGTAGTGACTCAATGCGACTCGCGCGATTGCACCGGCACGATCACGGGCGCTCGCCGCGGCATCGAAGCCGTCCTCACGAGCGCACTGCTCCAACACCACCATCAACCTTTCGCTGATCATCGGCAACGCCCGCGCCATCTGGTCCTGCGCGAAGCCCGGATCCAGATCAAGCTGGCGCCCGGGCGGCTGATCCTCCACGAAAGTCGCCACAAGGTCGACCGCGGCTTCCAGTCGTGCGATGCCGGTGACCCCGCTCATCGCCCGTTCCATCGCCGCGTCGAAACGCCGTCGTTCATGCGTTCCCAGCGCATCGATCAGGTCCTCTTTGGACACGAAGTAGCGATAGATGGTCGGCCGTGACACCCCAGCCAAAGTTGCCACATCCGACAACGACAACTTGCGTGCACCCGTCCTCAGCACGAGCCGCCGAGCCGCCTCGAGTATCCGATCGGCCAGATCGACACGAGCTGAACCGAATCCGTGCGGTTCGGCGATCGACACGACGGCAACTCCTGCGTTTCAGCCCGGAATTCAGACGGCCACCGGATCGAGCCGGCCGAGCCCACGCAGCCACGAGATCAGCAGCCGCAGCCCGTCGTCGAAGGACATGGGCTCATAACCGAGGCGCCGGGCGGTCAAGTTGTCGTTGGTTCTCAGCTTGCGCTCGCTCTTGGCCGCAGCTTTCGCGATCGCCATCAAGGTGGGCCCGAATTCGGCGGTCAATGCCTCGGGATCCGTGCGGTAATCGAGATCCTCGACAAGATGGTCGATCCCGGCGATCTCGCAGGCACGATTGATTCCGCCTGCGGTGCTGAAGCTTTCCTGCCGCCGGCCGACCAACAGGTAGCGCTCTCCGGCCACGCCGCGGTCCAGTGCGGCAATCGAGCCCGTCGCGACGTCCTTGCCCGCCACCCACGTCACCGGAAAAGCGAGATAGCGCTTGATCTTTCCGCGCATACCCGCCAGCAGCACCCGGTTGAAGCTAGTTCGGTGCAAGGCGCGGTCGACGACCGGGGCGGGGCCGAAGATCGCGCCGGGGTGGCACGTCAGCACGTCGTCGCCCGCCGCAGCGCGCCGGTGTGCTTCTGAAAACGCGGCGAGCTTAGTGACGGTGTAGGGGTCTTTGGGTGGGTTGTCCAGCACGGGTGCCTCTTCGAAGTCGACGCCGGTGCTCAGATCGAGGAAGGTGGCGGTGCTCAGGGCCACCACCCGACGCATGCCGTGGGCCTTCGCCGCATCCAGGACGTTGGTGGTGCCGACCATGTTGACGGCCTTGAAGTCTTCGAGGTCCTGGCTCGCGCCGCCCAGTAACGCAGCACAGTGGATGGCCGCCTCAGCGCCCTTGGCCGCGCGCAGCACGTCGTCGCCGTCGCGGATGTCGCCCTTGACCAGAACGACTCCGATATCGGACAGCGCGGAGGCTTCGTCCGGATTGCGGACCAGGGCCCGAACCTGATCGCCCCGCTGGATCAACTGCTCGCAGACGTTGCCGCCGGTCTGCCCGGTCGCGCCGGTGACGAAGATCGTGCTGGGCATGGCCGTCCTCCTCAGAGTTAGATTGTTACATATCGAACATGTTTAGTTAAGACTGTAAACCTTGACATGGGATTGTTCTATATTCAGTTCTATGACACTCGATCCCTCAAGCGTCCTTCTCACTGACCGCGTCGCGGTTGTCACCGGCGGCGGCGCAGGCATCGGCCGCGGCATCGCGTCGGGTTTCAAGGCGTTCGGTGCGCAGGTGGCGATCTGGGAACGCAACCCCGAGTCGTGCGCGTCCGCCGCGGCGGAGATCGGTGCGCTGGGTATCACCGTCGACGTCCGCGACAGTGCTGCGGTGGACGCCGCGCTGGTGCAGACCTCCGCCGAACTCGGCCCGGTGACGATCTTGGTCAACAACGCCGGGGGCGTCTTCTGGTCGGGGATCCTCGACACCAGCGAGAACGGTTGGGACGCGCTGTACAAGTCGAACCTGCGCCACATCTACCTGTGCACGCAACGCGTAGCCCGCGTCCTTGTCGAGCAGAAATTGCCGGGCAGCATCATCAGCGTCACATCGATCGAAGGCGTCCGCGCCGCACCGGGTTTCGCGACATATGCGGCGGCCAAGGCCGGCGTCATCAACTACACCAAGACCGCGGCACTCGAACTCGCCCCGCACGGCATCCGGGTCAACGCGCTGGCGCCCGACATCACCCTGACCGAAGGGATCATGCAAATAGCCCCGCCCGGCTCCGAACAGCGATTCGGTCGCACGGTCCCAATGGGCCGCGCGGGCCACGTCGACGAGATGGCAGGCGCAGCAGTGTTTCTCGCGTCCGACATGTCCAGCTACATCACCGGGCAGACGATCCACGTCGACGGCGGCACTCAGGCCGCCAGCGGCTGGTATCACCATCCGGAGACCGCCGCGTACGTGCTCGGCCCGAGCAGCTGAGCGCTCTAGTCGCCGGTGTCCAGCATGACGTGTGCGGACATTCCGCCGTCGATCGAAATCATTTGTCCGGTGATGTAGCGAGACTGCTCCGAAGCCAGGAAAACGACTAGGTCAGCTACGTCTTGTGGTTGTCCGAGGTACGGCGTCAGCGTCGCGTGGCCGAGGCGACCGATGATGTCATCGGATAGATGCGCCCGTACGGCGTCGGTCAGGATCAATCCGGGCACGATGGTGTTCGCCCGCACGCCGCGCTTTCCGTCACTGGTCGCGACGTACATCGTCAGGGCGTGCACCCCGGACTTCGACACACCGTAGGCCAGGCGGGTCCGGTCACCCGATAGCGCCGCGCCCGACGACATGTTGACGATGGAACCGCCGCCGCTCTTTCGCATTTCGGGCACCGCGTACTTGCACATCAGCAGCTGGCTTCCGAGGTTGACTTCCAAAGACCGCTGCCACACGTCCAGCGCCATCTCGCTGACGGTGGTATCCCGCGACAAGAAGCTACTGGTGGTCAGCGCGGCATTGTTGTGCAGGACATCGAGGTAGCCGAACTCCGCCACTGTGGATTGCACGACATGCCTCGCCGTCTGCTCTTCTGCGAGGTCACCGCCGAGTGCGATCGCCCGCGCACCCGTTCGCCGAATCTCCTCGACGACCTCGGCGGCCTTCGCCTCGTCGATATCGACGACCGCGACGGCGGCGCCTTCACCCGCCAATTCGTGCGCCGTTGCCGCACCGATCCCGCCGGCACCTCCGGTGACTATCGCGACCTTTCCGGCAAGTCTGGACATCGAGTTCTCCCAAGGCCGGTTCTTTTCGGTGACGCTAAAGAAAGTTAGCCTGATTCAATGCCGCGTATTGCGCCAATCCCGATGCAAGAGCTCAGCTCACACTCCCGCGAAATCGTGGAGGCCGGCGTCGCGGCCGGACTCTACGCGACCCCGGTTCCCCTACAGATCTTCGCGTATCGCAGCGCGCAGCTCGAACAGGTCAACATGGCCAGGACCCACCTCGGTACCGGCACCCTGCTCGGCGGCCGGATCCTGGAGCTACTGCGCATCCGCAGCGCCCAACTCGGCGAATGCGAACCCTGTAGCCAGTCGCGCAAGCACGACTCGATCACCGACGAGGATGTCGCGTGCCTGCTCGCGCCGGGCCATGGCGCGCTGACGCCGCAGGAGCAGATGGCCGTCGAGTTCATCGACCTGCTCTCCGCTGATCATCACGCGATGGACGACGAGTTCTACAAACGGTTGGGGGAGCATTTCAGTGCCGCACAGATCGTCGAGCTCGGGTTCACCTGCGCAGGGGTGATGGGACTGCACCGCTTCATCCACACCCTCGACGTCTACGGCGAGTCGACGCCTGTTATCGGCTACTCCTCCGACCAGGTCGATTCGGTGAGGTGAACTATCCGTCTTGCTGACCGAGCAGGTCGGCCCAGCCGCGCGGCACCCGATCGCGGGGACCCGGCACCGTCTGGTCCTCGGGATGGCATTTCGGTGGGGCAAGTTCGGGACCTTCGTAGTAGTCATTGGTCTCGTAGTCCCAGAACCAATCCTCGCCCGGTTCGAACGATCGGATGATCGGGTGTCCAGTCTCTCGCCAATGCTGCGTTGCGTGCCGGGACAGCGAATCGTCGCAGCAACCGATGTGGCCGCAGGCCGCACACCGCCGCAGGTGCACCCACCAACCACCGGTGGCATCACACTCGACGCAGCCAATACCACGAGGCGGCACCGATGGGTCGACAGCAGCAGCCATCGCGACTCTTCCTTCCTCGCTGATGGCGTGCGTTACAAAAGCAAGTCCGCCGGCCATCCCAGCGCTGTTTCTGCCCAGTCCAGCTACTCCCACTCGATGGTGCCGGGCGGCTTGCTGGTCACATCCAGCGCCACCCGGTTGACCTCGGCGACCTCGTTGGTGATCCGGGTAGAGATCCGCTCCAGCACTTCGTAGGGCACCCGAGTCCAGTCAGCGGTCATCGCGTCCTCACTGGACACCGGCCGCAACACGATCGGGTGCCCGTAGGTGCGGCCGTCGCCTTGCACACCGACCGAACGGATGTCGGCCAGCAACACCACCGGGCACTGCCAGATCTGCTGGTCCAAACCCGCAGCTGTCAACTCTTCGCGCGCGATCGAGTCTGCCCGCCGCAGCGTGTCGAGCCGCGCCGCGGTGACCTCACCGACGATCCGGATCGCCAGACCCGGGCCTGGGAAGGGTTGGCGCGCAACGATTTCCTCCGGCAGGCCCAACTCGCGCCCGACTGCGCGCACCTCGTCTTTGAACAGCAGCCGCAGTGGCTCGACGAGTTTGAACTTCAGGTCGCCGGGCAGGCCGCCGACATTGTGATGGCTCTTGATGTTCGCTGCGCCGCTGCCGCCGCCGGACTCCACCACGTCGGGATACAGTGTGCCCTGCACCAGGAACTCAATGTCCTTGTTTCCCAACGCATCCCGCACAGCACCTTCGAACGCACGGATGAACTGCCGTCCGATGATCTTGCGCTTGCCCTCGGGATTGGTCACCCCGGACAGCGCCTCGAGGAACGTCGCGGCCGCGTCGACGGTCACCAGGTTGGCACCGGTCGCGGCGACGAAGTCACGCTGCACCTGCGCGCGCTCGCCGGCGCGCAGCAGCCCGTGGTCGACGAACACACAGGTCAGCCGGTCCCCGATGGCACGTTGCACCAGCGCGGCGGCCACCGCGGAATCCACCCCGCCGGATAGCCCGCAGATCGCGTGGCCGTCGCCAACCTGGTTGCGCACCTGCTCAATCAGCACGCCGGCGATGCCGGCGGGCGTCCAATCCGGCGCGATGCCAGCGAATTCGTGCAGGAACCGGCTGAGCACCTGCTGCCCATGCGGGGTGTGCATGACTTCGGGGTGGTACTGCACGCCGGCCAGCCGCCGGGACCGGTTCTCGAAGGCGGCCACCGGTGAGCCGGCGCTGGTGGCCACTACGTCAAACCCATCCGGGGCGGAGGTGACCGCGTCACCGTGACTCATCCACACCGGCTGCGTCTCGGGCAGATCCGAATGCAGTTCACCGCCAGCGACTTTCAATTCGGTTCGGCCATACTCGCTGGTGCCGGTACGCGCGACGTCGCCGCCAAGGGCCTGCGCCATCGCCTGAAACCCGTAGCAGATGCCGAATACCGGCACGCCCAGGTCGAACAATGCCGGATCCAGATGTGGCGCGCCCTCGGCGTACACACTGGCCGGGCCACCGGAGAGCACCACCGCCTGCGGGTCACGGGCTTTGATCTCGTCGATCGATGCGGTGTGCGAAATCACTTCGGAGTACACCCGGGCCTCGCGCACCCTGCGGGCGATCAACTGCGCGTACTGCGCCCCGAAATCAACAACCAGCACAGGACGGGGCGATGCTGACTCCATTGCGCCAGTCTAGTGGCGGGCGATAGACCACCAGTCTCAGGCGATGGGTAGCGTCCCATCGCCAGGCGAGGAGTAAGAGCTATGCTGGCGCACCCTTCGTGACGCCCACCTACAGCGAAAACGCCTCGCGCAAGGTGTCGACGGCGTCGTGCTCACCGTCGAAGGCGATGCGCCGCAGCGCCGCCTTGCGTTTGGCTTCGGTAGACCCCAGCCGCGCGGTGGCCAGATCTTCCGCGCTGGCGGTGACGGTCACTGCGGGTGCGCCGTGCGCGGACCCGAGATGGCCGCCATGCACGGAGAATTCGAACCGCCGCCCGTCGATGTCGACACGGTAAGTCGCATTGACGTCAGCGGCCTTGAGCGAGTCGAACCCCAGCAGGATGCCGGCGAGGAATCCGTTCAACTGCGAGACCGGGCCGCCGTCCATTGGCTCAAGT
>DASZKQ010000253.1:0-3378 GCA_035552835.1 Mycobacterium sp.
GTGGAAATTCGTCTGTGTCGATACCGTGTTCTCGGACGATGAAGTTCAGCGCGGTGATCTGCTGCTCGCGCCACCGCTCGGACCAGGCCGCGATCTCCGCCTTGATCTCCTTGCGATGGTTCGCAAGCCCCATGAACTCCAGTAGCAGCCGTGTGTCTTTGGGCTCGGTCAGGGTTTCCCAGAAGGCGTGCAATGGCCGGTCAGAGGCCAGTGCATGCTGTTGGCGCTCCAAATAGATTGCGGCACCGCGGCGGAAAACGGACAGATACAACTCGTCCATGGTGGGGAAGTAGTAATGCACCAATGCCGGTTTCACACCGGCCTTGGCCGCCACCCGGCGCGATGTGGCCGCGGCGTAGCCCTCCTCGACCATGATCTGACTGGTTGCGTCGACCAGCATGTCGCGAGTCGTGGAGTCGCGCAGCTTTGGTCGTTCGGATGCGGTCACAGTCTGGTCCTATCACACGGCCGGTCCGACAGCGGGCCCGCTACCTGAGCGACCGCCCAAATCATACCGGCCTCATGCTCGCACCTCTGCTCGCAGCGGTCAAGGTTTGACGCCCGTTCCACAACAGTCTCCGCCGAGCCGGTGTTTGAGATTCAAGGCCTTTCACTTGACCGCCGTCGACGCGGAGTGATAGGCATGTTTGGGCGGTCGCTCAGGAAGGTGGCCCAGAAAGGTCGGTCGTGGGCTTGAGGACGGCGGTCGTGACCGGCGGTGCGTCAGGGATTGGCCGCGCGGTCGCCCAACGGTTGCGCGACGACGGATTTCGGGTCGCCGTCATTGACCTGTCACCGACCGACGACGGGTTGGGCCACGTCGCCGACGTCACTGACCGCGCCCAGATCGACACCGCCGTCGCAGCGATCCGCGAACAGTTCGGCCCGATCCTGGTGCTGGTCAACGCGGCCGGGGTGGAGGGCTTCAAGAAGTTCGCGCACATGTCCTTTCAGGAATGGTCCAGGGTGATCGACGTCAACCTGAACGGCGTATTCCACACCATCCAGGCCGTGCTGCCCGACATGGTCGAGGCCGGATGGGGACGCATCGTCAACATCTCGTCGTCCAGCACGCACTCCGGGCAACCGTTCATGGCGCACTACGTGGCGGCGAAATCCGCGGTCAACGGCCTGACCAAATCGCTGGCGCTGGAATACGGCCCGTTAGGGATCACGGTCAACGCCGTACCGCCGGGGTTCGTCGACACACCGATGCTGCGCAGTGCCGAGAGTCGGCATCTGCTCGGCGGCTCGGTGGAGGACCACATCAATCGCACACCGGTGCGCCGGGTGGGCCGGCCCGAGGATATTGCCGCCGCATGCTCTTTCTTCATATCCGAGGAGGCTAGCTACATCACCGGGCAGATCCTCGGCGTCAACGGCGGCCGTAACACCTAGAGACGGATTTGGGGCGAATAGATGTACGAGAGGGATCAGCTTTTCATTGACGGGAAGTGGACTCCGCCGGTCTCGGGGCTGGAGTCTGATGCCGTCATCACGGTGGTCTCGCCGCACAGCGAGGCAGTCATCGGTCATGCTGCCTGCGCGGGACCAGCGGACATCAACCGGGCTGTCGAAGCCGCCCGTGCCGCTTTCGACACCGGACCGTGGCCACGCATGCAGCCCGCCGAACGTATCGAGGCGCTGACCCGGCTGGCGGGCATCTACAAGGAACGGCGAGCCGACATGGCGGCGCTGATCTCGGCCGAAATCGGCGCGCCCATCACCTTCGCCAAAATGGCGCAGGTTCGCCTGCCGTTGACCATGATCTCGGCGTTTTGTGGATTGGCGGGCAGCTACCAATGGCAGCAGACCCGTCCGGGGTTGTACGGCAAGGACATTCGGATTTTGAAGCAGCCGGTGGGAGTTGTCGCCGCGATCGTGCCGTGGAACATGCCGCAGTTTCTCACCGTCGCCAAGGTGGTGCCGGCGCTGCTGGCCGGCTGTTCGGTGGTGGTCAAGCCGGCGCCCGAATCGGTGCTTGACGCGCAGTTGCTCGCCGATCTGGTCGCCGAAGCCGACCTTCCGCCCGGTGTGCTGAATGTGGTGCCCGGTGGTCGCGAGGTCGGTGAGCTGGTGGTGGGCCACCCGGGCGTCGACAAGGTCTCGTTCACCGGGTCCACCGCGGCCGGCCGCCAAGTAGCGCTTGCCTGTGCCGCGGGACTCAAGCAGGTCAGCCTCGAACTGGGCGGTAAGTCGGCGGCCATCGTGCTCGACGATGCCGACCCGTCGGCCGTCGCCACTGGTATCCAGATTGCCAGCCTCGCCAACAGCGGCCAGGTGTGCAACGCGCTGAGCCGCATCCTGGTGCCGGCCGCCCGCAAGGACGAGTTTGTCGACGCGTTGGCAGCGGCGATGGAGTCGATGACCGTGGGCGACCCGGCCGATCCGAACAGCCAGCTCGGCCCGCTGGTGGCAAAGCGTCAGCAAGAGCGGGTCCGCGGCTACATCGAATCGGGCAAAAGCGAAGGGGCGCGGCTGGTGACCGGCGGCGCCGACATGCCCAACGGTCTCGACTCCGGCTGGTATGTGCGGCCGACGCTTTTCAGCGATGCGAGCAATGACATGCGGATTGCCCGCGAGGAGATCTTCGGCCCGGTGCTGACCGTGATTTCCTACCGTGACGAGGACGAGGCGATCCGGGTCGCCAACGACTCCGAGTACGGCCTGGCCGGCTCGGTGTTCACCTCCGACGTCGACCGCGGGTACGGTGTGGCGGCCCGGGTGCGGTCGGGCACGTTCGGTGTCAACGAGGGTTACATCATGGATCCGGCGGCGCCGTTCGGCGGCGTGAAGAACAGTGGCTACGGCCGCGAACTCGGCACCGAAGGAATCGACAGTTACACTGTGAGCCAATCGATTTCGGCTGCGGCACCGGCGAATCGCTAGTGTCGGCTGCCACCCACTTCGGCGGGTAACGGCGGCGGTAACGGCGTCGTGGGTGTCGGCGTCGTCGACGGCGGCGGCGCGGCTGGCGCGGAGGTAGCCGGCGATGCTGCAGGCGTTTTCGGCCGGTGGAAATACACCATCGGTTCTTGGTGGATCACCTGGTTGCCCTCGCTGACGACCAGAGAAACCGACGTCACCGTGTAGGTGACGCCGTCGTTTCGGCGACGTATCCGCCGTCGCCGGACCCCGTGGCCGGCGCGACCAGCTTGGCGCCGTCACTTATTCGCACGCCGCGGTACTCATACTTGCCGCTCTGGGTTTTGCAGACCGCCACCCGCGAGCTCGCCATCCTGCCGAAAACCACCGCGGTGTCCGGTGCCGCGCAGCGCGCCGTGGAGTCGACGAAACCCAGGGCGTCGGTCGCGGGTTCGGCAGACGCCGATGGCACCCCGAAGGCGAGCAGCGCCATACACGCCGCCGCGGCGACGG
>DASZKQ010000254.1:0-3283 GCA_035552835.1 Mycobacterium sp.
TACGGGTGAGCTGCCTGTGCCCGATGGGGGTGAACACCAAGCTGCTGTACTCCGGCGAGGAGTCCGGCGGCGTGCTGGGCAGCCTCGCCACCCGGGCGGTCACCACAGCGGGTGATGTGCTGGAGCCGACAGCGGTCGCCGGCATCGTCCTTGACGCAATCGACGAGGAGCGGTTCCTGATCCTTCCGCATCCGAGCGTGCTGGACATGTATCGCCACAAGGCGGCCGACTACGACCGTTGGCTGCACGGCATGCGCCGTTACCAGCGGGGCCTGCTTGACGTAGATCTGTCAGATTCGTCTTAGACCCCCTGATTTCGCCGAGTACCGTAAGGAGTTCGTATGTCCGTGTTCGAAATGTCCGATCGCGCCAAGAAATACCACGCGGATCTGCTGGAGTTCATGGAGTCGCACATCTATCCCGCCGAGCCCGTGTACGACGAACAGATGCGCGAATCTGGCGACCCGCACTTCCAGCCGCCGATTCTGGAGGAGCTCAAGGCGGAGGCGCGTCGACGGGGACTCTGGAACCTCTTCCACCCCCACCCCGAGTGGGGGCCCGGGCTTACCAATCTCGAGTACGCACCGCTCGCCGAGATCATGGGCCACAGCCACCTCGCCTCCGAGGCGTGCAACTGCAACGCACCGGACACCGGCAACATGGAGGTGCTGACGCTATTCGGTAGCGACGAGCACAAGGAGAAGTACCTCAAGCCGCTGCTGGACGGCACCATGGCGTCCGCGTTCGCGATGACCGAACCGCGGGTCGCCAGCTCGGACGCCACGAATGTCCAGCTCTCGATGGTGCGCGACGGCGACGAGTACGTCCTCAACGGCCGGAAATGGTTCGCCTCCAACGCCTTACACAAGAACTGCAAGGTGATGATCGTAATGGGGAAGACGGACCCGACAGCTGCCCCGCACCGGCAGCAGTCGATGATGGTGGTCCCCATCGACGCCCCCGGTGTCACCGTCATGCGCGGGTTGCCGGTATTCGGGTATCAGGACCGTGAGGGCCACGCCGAAATTGACTTCAAGGACGTGCGGGTGCCACTCAAGGACGTGCTCAAGGGCGAAGGTGAGGGCTTCGCGATCAGCCAGGCACGCCTTGGGCCGGGCCGCATCCATCACTGCATGCGCGCAATCGGCATGGCCGAGCGGGCTCTGGAATTGATGTGCAAGCGCGCGCAATCCCGCGTCACCTTCGGCAAACCGATCAGCGAGAACGCCAACATCCAAGACTGGATCGCCGAAGCACGCATCGAGATCGAGATGATCCGGCTGCTCACGCTCAAGGCTGCCTACCTGATGGACACGGTCGGCAACAAGGCAGCGCAAACGGAGATCGCGGCGATCAAGGTGGCGGCTCCGAACGTGGCGCTGAAGATCGTCGACCGGGCGATCCAGGTGCACGGCGGCGGCGGGGTGACCGACGACTTCCCGCTTGCCCTGGCGTGGGCGCATCTGCGCACGCTGCGCCTCGCCGATGGCCCGGACGAGGTGCATAAGCGCGCCATCGCCCGTCTGGAACTGCGCAAGTACTCCGGCAAGCCTGCCCCGGTCAAGCCCGCCGTCGTCAACGTCGCGAAGGTGAGCTGAAATGTCACCGGACCTGAGCGGCCGTACTGCGATCATCACCGGCGCCTCGCGGGGGATCGGGCTGGCGATCGCCCAGCAACTGGCGGACGCCGGCGCGAACGTCGTGCTCACGTCCCGCAAGCAGGAGAGCGCGGATGCCGCGGCGGCGCAGATCGGTGGCAACACCCTCGGCGTCGCCGCTCATGCGGCCGAAGACGACGCGGCGCAGCGCTGTATCGACCTGACGCTCAACCGCTTTGGCAGCGTGGACATCCTGATCAACAATGCGGGAACCAATCCGGCGTTCGGTCCGCTGATCGATCAGGACCACGGACGCTTCGCCAAGATCTTCGACGTCAACCTGTGGGCGCCGCTGTTGTGGACCTCGGTGGCGGTCAAGGGATGGATGGGCGAGCACGGTGGCGCTGTGGTCAACACCGCGTCGATCGGCGGGATGGCATTTGAGGCGAACCTCGGGCTCTACAACACGACGAAGGCCGCCCTGATCCACGTCACCAAGCAACTGGCGCTGGAACTTTCACCGCGGGTTCGGGTCAACGCGATCTGCCCGGGTGTGGTGCGCACCCGGCTTGCCGAGGCGCTGTGGAAGGAACACGAGCAGGCGCTGTCGGCATCCACGGCGCTGGGACGAATCGGTGAGCCGGCCGACGTGGCGACCGCGGTTGCCTTCCTGGTCTCCGATCAGGCCAGTTGGATAACCGGCGAGACCCTGGTGATCGACGGCGGTCAGTTGCTCGGCAACGCGCTAATGTTCCGCGCCGGAGCCGGTATTGGTGGGTAGCTCCGGTGACGATGCGGGCCGAAACGGCCCGCTGACGAGCCGGGCCATCGGCTGTAGCCACAACCTCGTCGGAATCAATCCGACTGCGGTCGCCGATTGGATCGAGGAACTCCGAATCACGTTCACTGCGCCGCTGAGCTTCGAGCGGATCGGGCTGGGACAGTCGAACCTGACCTACCTCGTGCGTGACGCCGAAGGGCGAAAGTGGGTGTTGCGGCGGCCGCCGCTGGGAGAGCTGTTGGCGTCCGCACACGATGTTGCCCGCGAAGCGCGGATCCTGTCGGCGCTGGAGGACACCCCGGTGCCCACGCCCCGGGTGTACGGGCTGACCCGGGATGCCTCCGACGTCCCACTGCTGTTGATGGAGTTCGTCGACGGCTTGGTGGTGGACCAGATGCCGATCGCCGAATCGCTCGCGCCACAGCGCCGCAGGGAGATCGGGCTCTCGCTTCCCATCACCCTGGCCAAAATTCACGCTGTCGACCTCGAAGAGTCTGGCCTCGACGACCTGGCCAGCCACAAGCCGTATGCGCAGCGTCAGCTCAAGCGTTGGGCCGGGCAGTGGGAGCAGTCGAAGACCCGGGAGCTGCAAGACCTCGACGACTTGACCCGCCGGCTGATCGCCGCGGCACCGCAACAGCAGGAACTGACGTTGGTGCACGGCGACTTTCACCTGCGCAACCTGATCACCTCGCACACGACCGGGGACGTCATCGGCGTCTTGGACTGGGAGTTGTCCACCCTTGGTGACCCATTGGCCGATATGGGCAGCCTGCTGGCGTACTGGCCCGAGCCCGGCGAGGAGGACATCGCGGGCGGCTTCGCCGCGACCGCATTAGAAGGATTCCCGGACCGTGCGGAGATGGCACGGGTGTACCTGGCCGAGACCGGGCGCGACGCGGCG
>DASZKQ010000255.1:0-4432 GCA_035552835.1 Mycobacterium sp.
CCAGATCCAGAGCCACCTCCATACCCAGGTCATGCACCGCTTCGACGAATTTGTCGAAGTCATCGATCGTGCCCAGTTGCGGATCCACCGCGTCGTGGCCGCCTTCGTCGCTTCCGATCGCCCACGGTGAGCCGACGTCACTGGGTACCGCGGTCGCGGTGTTGTTGCGGCCCTTGCGGTGAACTTTGCCGATCGGGTGGATCGGCGGCAGGTACACCACATCGAAGCCCATCTGCGCTATTCGCGGCAACGCCGCCGCCGCGGTCCTGAACGTCCCATGCACCGGGTTGCCCTTGGCGTCCCAGCCACCGGTCGAGCGGGGGAACATCTCATACCACGAACCGAAGCGGGCCAGCGGTCGATCCACCCACACCCCGTATTGCTCGCCCCGGCTGACCAGCTCACGCAGCGGGTACTGCGTCAAAAGTTCGTCGATCTCGGGGCTCAGCGCCAGCGCGGCCCGGAAAACCGGATCGCCCGGCGCTTGCAGGGCCGCGGCGGCCGCACGCAACGGTTCGCGCGAACTACGGGGAACACCGGTCGCGGCGCGTTCGAGTAGCCGTGCTCCCACCAGCAAGTCGTTGGACAGTTCGGACTCACCTTGGCCGGCCTCCAGCTTGGCTTCGATGGCGTGCCGCCAGGTGTGGATCGGGTCACCCCAGCCGTCCACCCGAAACGTCCACAACCCGACGCTGTCCGGGGTGAACTGTCCGTGGAAGACGTACGGTTCCTCGCCCATGCTCATCGGGAGCAGCAGCGGCTTGACCCGGGGGAGCGGCTCGGCGGCGGGTTCGGCCAGTGCGGGGGCCTGCACCGCCTTGAGCCGCCGGGTTTCACCGACTTGCGGGTAGCGCGCCCCGAGGTAGCGCACCACCAGCGTTGCTGCAACCGCGTCATGACCCTCACGCCATACCGTCGCGCGGACCGGTACTACCTCGCCGACCACAGCTTTAGCCGGATACGCGCCACACGATACGACGGGCGCGACGTCATCGATCTCGACACGACCGGGCACCGCCACTCCGTTCTGTTGTCCTGCTCCTCCGGCGTACAGCTCTTTGCGCTCAATACCCACCGTAGTGTCGGACCACACCGGGGGGCAGAATGCGCTCGCCGTTCGGTAGGCGAACCCCGGGCTCTGGTCAGTAAGGTAAGGACACGTGAAAGCCCTCCGCCGGTTCACGGTCCGTGCTCATCTTCCGGAACGCCTGGGGGCGCTGGAACAGCTGTCGATCAACCTGCGCTGGTCGTGGGACAGGCCGACGCAGGAGCTCTTCGAGGCGATTGATTCGGCGCTGTGGACGCAGTGCGGTCAGGATCCGGTAGCCCTGCTGGGCGCGGTGAGCCCGGCACGGCTGGACCAGCTGGCGCTCGACGTCGGCTTCCTGGACCGGCTCGATGGCCTGGCGGCCAATCTGAACGATTATCTGAACCGCCCGCTGTGGTATCAGCAGCAACAAAGCAACGGCATCGCCATGCCCAACGGCATCGCCTACTTCTCGATGGAGTTCGGCGTCGCCGAGGTGTTGCCGAACTACTCGGGTGGCTTGGGAATTTTGGCCGGCGATCACCTGAAGTCCGCATCGGACCTTGGATTACCGCTGATCGCGGTGGGCCTGTACTACCGCTCCGGCTACTTCCGCCAGTCGCTGACCGCCGACGGTTGGCAGCACGAAACCTATCCGGCGCTGGACCCGCAGGGGCTGCCGTTGCGGTTGCTCACCGATGGTGGCGGCGAGCCGGCGCTGATTGAGCTGGCGTTGCCGGAGTCCGGCCGGTTGCGTGCGCGGATCTGGGTGGCGCAGGTCGGTCGGGTTCCGCTGCTGCTGCTGGATTCCGACATTCCGGAGAACGAGCACGACCTGCGTGGGGTCACCGATCGCCTCTACGGCGGCGACCAAGAACATCGCATGCAGCAGGAGATCCTGGCCGGCATCGGCGGGATACGCGCCATCCGGGCCTTCACCGCCATCGAAGGGCTGCCCGCGCCCGAGGTGTTCCACATGAACGAAGGCCACGCCGGATTCCTCGGCGCCGAGCGAATCCGCGAATTGGTCGATGCCGGTTTGGATTTCGATACCGCGCTGACGGTGATTCGCTCCAGCACGGTGTTCACCACGCACACCCCGGTGCCCGCCGGCATCGACCGTTTTCCGATGGAGATGGTGCAGCAGTACTTCGACGACACCCTCGACGATGGCCGATTCGCGTTACTGCCCGGGGTGGCGACCGAGCGGATCCTCGCGCTGGGCGCCGAGGACGATCCGGAGAAGTTCAACATGGCCCACATGGGCCTGCGGCTGGCGCAGCGCGCCAATGGTGTTTCGCTGCTGCACGGTCGGGTCAGTCGGGCCATGTTCAACGAGTTGTGGCTGGGATTCGACCCCGACGAGGTGCCGATCGGCTCGATCACCAACGGTGTGCATGCCCGCAGCTGGGCGGCGTCGCAATGGTTGGAGCTGGGTCGCGAACTGGCGGGGTCGGACTCCTCGTTCAGTGACCCCGGCGTGTGGTTGCGACTGCAGGAGGTCGACCCCGGTCATCTGTGGTGGATCCGCTCGCAACTGCGGGCGCTGCTGGTCGAGGACGTGCGCGCCCGGCTGCGTCGCTCGTGGCTCGAACGCGGTGCGCCCGATGCCGAATTAGGTTGGATTGCAACGGCGTTCGATCCAGACGTGCTGACCATCGGGTTCGCCCGTCGAGTGCCGACCTACAAGCGGCTGACGTTGATGCTGCGCGATCCCGACCGGCTGGAACAGCTGCTGCTCGACGAACACCGGCCGATCCAGCTGATCGTCGCCGGCAAGTCGCACCCCGCCGACGACGGAGGCAAGGCGCTGATCCAGCAAGTGGTGCAGTTCGCCGACCGGCCCGAGGTGCGCCACCGTATCGCGTTCTTACCTGACTACGACATGTCGATGGCCCGGCTGTTGTATTGGGGCTGCGACGTCTGGATGAACAACCCGCTGCGCCCGCTCGAGGCGTGCGGAACGTCGGGGATGAAGAGCGCGCTCAACGGCGGGCTGAACCTGTCCATCCGCGACGGGTGGTGGGACGAGTGGTACGACGGCGAGAACGGTTGGGCAATACCGTCGGCCTCCGGGGTGGCCGATGAGGGCCGGCGTGACGACTTGGAGGCCGCGGGCCTTTACGACCTGTTGCAGCGGTCCGTGGCGCTGACGTTCTACGAGCGCGACGAGAACGGAGTACCGGGCCGGTGGATCGAAATGGTCCGCCACACCCTGCAGACGCTCGGCCCGAAAGTCCTGGCCTCCCGGATGGTGCGCGACTATGTCGAGCGCTATTACCTGCCGGCGGCGGAGTCGCTGCGCAGGACCGTGACGTTGGATGGCGACGGGCAGGCGGCGTTCGACCCGGCTCGCGAGCTGGCCGCCTACCGCCGGCGGGCCTACGACGCGTGGCCGCAGATCCACATCACCGACGTCGACAGCACCGGGTTGCCCGACACTCCGGTGCTCGGGTCGAAGCTCACCCTGACCGCGACGGTAGAGCTCGCCGGGCTGCGGCCCGACGAGGTGACCGTCGAGGCGGTGGTCGGCAGGGTTGACACCGGCGACGCGCTGGTCGACCCAGTCACCGTCGAGATGACCCATACCGGCTCAGCGGGCGGCGGCGGCGAGATCTTCTCCACGACGACGCCGCTACCGGTGGCCGGCGCAGTCGGCTACACCGTGCGGGTGCTGCCGCATCACCCGATGCTGGCCTCCGACGCCGAGCTTGGCCTGGTCACACTGGCGCGCTGACGGTGCGGGCCGCCCATCACGCCGAACGGGCCTCATGTGCGGCACGCAGCCGCTCCAGCGCCTGGCGCACGGCGGTGCCATCAGTCGTCGGCCAGAACGGCGGCAGGGAGGCGCGCAGGTAGCTGCCGTAGCGTGCGGTGGCCATCCGGGAGTCCAGCACCGCGACCACGCCTCGGTCGTCGACGCCACGCAGTAGCCGCCCGGCGCCTTGGGCCAGCAGCAGCGCGGCGTGGCTGGCGGCGACGGCCATGAACCCGTTGCCGCCGTGCGCGGCTACCGCACGCTGCCGGGCGGACAGCAGTGGATCGTCGGGCCGCGGAAATGGAATGCGGTCGATGATGACCAACGACAACGACGGACCGGGCACGTCGACGCCCTGCCACAGCGACAGCGTGCCGAACAACGACGTCTCCGCATCGGCGGCGAACTGCTCGACAAGCGCGGCGGTGCTGTCGTCGCCTTGGCACAACACCGATGTCGAAAGTCGTTCGGCCATGGCCTCGGCTGCGGCGCGGGCCGCCCGCATCGACGAGAACAGCCCGAGCGTTCGCCCGCCCGCCGCGGTGACGAGGTCGGCGATCTCACTCAGCTGCTCGGCCGTGCCGGTGCCGTCGCGCCCGGGCGGGGGCAAATGCGCGGCGACGTAGAGGATCCCGGCTTTGGCGTGC
>DASZKQ010000256.1:0-9090 GCA_035552835.1 Mycobacterium sp.
GCGACCCAGAAGAAGGCGGCGACCGCGTTATCGCGCAAGCCGGCAACGGCCTCGGGTGAAAAGAAGTGACGCCCAACCGCCACGGTCAGCACCATCAGCACCAGCGCCGGGAGTAGCCGACGGGCACGCCGAATCCAGAAGTCGCCCAGGTCAATACGGCCGCTTCGGCCGAGTTCGTCAAGCAGTAGCGAAGTGATCAGGAAACCGCTGAGCACGAAAAATACGTCGACACCGAGGAATCCGCCCGCCATGCCGGGAACGCCGCCGTGGTCCGCGAGCACCAGCGCGACTGCCACTGCACGCACGCCATCCAGCGCGGGAATACCGGGACGGCGCGGTGACCGTCCGTCACCGTCGCTACTCCTGGTGGTGGCCAGCCGGCCGACATCCGGCGGGGCAAACCATCGGGGTCGCCGAGCACAGCGAACCGGCGCGGGGTAGACCCCGGCCGGTCCCATGCTCACCTTTCCAGTGCTCCGACCGCTCGCCTGGCCGGTGCTGTCGTTGCCGCCGATACTTCGATGCCCTCCCTGCTGATTCCGGAGTCAGTTTAGGGGCGGCCAGACCGCATCAGCGGGAGGACACGACGCTGCGGCAGCCCGAAATATGCTTTAGAGGCCGGCGAAATCGATGATGCCGCGAATGTTGCGTCCTTCGCGCAGGTCCGCGAACGCCTCGTTGATCTGGTCGAGCTGGTAGTGCCGGGTGACCAGCTCGTCGAGTTTCACCACGCCGGCCTGATACATCGACAACAGCATCGGCACGCTGGTGCGCGGATTCATCCCGCCGTAAAGCACACCCTTGAGTTGTTTGGCCGAGAGCACCATCTCCTGCAGGATCAGCGGAACCAGCGGCTCACTGTAGGGAGTGATCCCGGTGGCCACGCACGTCCCGCCCTTGCGCAGCAGAGTCATCGCCAACGCGATCAAGTCCACGTGCAGCACACCAGGAGTCAAGATGACGCGGTCGGCCATCACGCCGGCGGTGATGTCTTTCACGAGCGGTATCGCCTCCTCGGCGGAGGCGGCGGCATGCGTGGCGCCGAAGATCTTGGCCGAATCCCGTTTGTACTCAACTGGATCCACCGCGACGATATAGGTCGCGCCGGCCGCGCGCGCGCCTTGCAGGGCGTTCATTCCGACACCGCCGGTTCCGATGACGACGACGGTGTCGCCGGGCTCGGTGCCGGCCGAGACCGTCGCCGAGCCCCAGCCGGTGCTGACACCGCACGACACCAGTGAGGCGGCATGGAACGGGATCGTGTCGTCGATCTTGATGACCGACCTCTCCGATAGCACCGCATATTCCGCGAACGTGCCGAGTTGACCATAAGCCAAGAGGTTTTCGTCGCCAAGATGACGGCGGCAGGTTCCGTCAGTCGGCATCTCCCGCACGAACAGGCTCGCGCCGGAATCACAGATGTAGCTCTGACCATTGACACAAAACCGGCAATCACCGCACGCGGGAATGAACGACATCGCCACGTGATCCCCGGGCTGCACCGTCGTCACCCCCGACCCGACCTCTTCGACGACGCCGGCGCCCTCGTGACCGCCGAGCAACGGGAACCAGTCCGGTGCGGGCATACCGGTTGCGGTCAGCACCTCGGGGGTCGGCACCACGTCGCCGGTGATCAGGTGGTCATCGGAGTGGCAAACACCGGCAACGGCCATGCGCACCAGGACTTCACCGTTGCGTGGCGGGTCGAGTTCGACCTCGCGGATCTCCCAGTCCTCGCCGACCCCACGCAGCACAGCGGCACGACACTTCATTGCAACCTCCTTGATGGTGGGCCGGCCCGGCTACAGTTGCCGGCCAGCCGCTTGGCCGCTAGTTCCCGAAGCTCGCCGGCCTTGATTTTGGCATTGCCCGTCAGCGCCACTTCGTCCTCGCCAAAAAACAGCACATGGCGCGGCACCTTGTAGCTCGCCAATCGCTGCCGCAGGAACGCCAGAAGCTGCTCGGCGTCAAGGATTACGTCATGGTGCGGTACAACGCAGCAGACGACGACCTCCCCGAGCGTTTGGTGCGGAACGCCGACGGTCTGCGCCACCTTTACGCCGGAATAGGCGATGAGGGCGTCATCAACCTCGCGGGGCGAGACATTGGCGCCGCCGGTCTTGATGATGTCGGTGAGTCTGCCTTGCCAATACAGTCGGCCGGCGTCGTCGAGATAGCCACCGTCGCCGGTGGGGAAAAAACCCTCGGAGTCGAGTGTCTCATCGAGTGGAGTACCGATATAGCCGAGCATCAGTGTGGGTCCCTTGACGCTGATCTCGCCGGCCTCGCCGCGCGGCACGAGGCCGCCGGTGTGCGGATCCGTAATTTTCAGCGTCACACCGGGCAGCGCCACTCCGAAGCTATCCGCATGGACTTCGGGCGGAGTGTTGGCGGGGTAACCTGTTGTAATCGTGAATGTTTCGGTATTGCCGTAGGCGTGGCCCGGCTCGTACCACTCGCCCGAAACCGTGGGATGGTGGGCGATCGGGGTCTTGAAATCCGCGAATCGCACACTACTCAAATCCACCCGGCCCCAGTTGGGCGCGCCTTCGAACTGGGCCCACTGGTGGGGCCAAGCGAACGGAAAGTTCACACTCTCTGCCTGCATGAGTTCAAGCGCCTCGGTGGCGTCAAACGTCGATTGCAGGACGAGCGCCCCGCCGCTGGCCAGCGTAGAGCCGAGCACCATCGTGAAATTTCCGGACCAGAAAAAGCCATTGGCGGTCCAGCCGCGAACATGGTCGCCTGGGCTGAACCCGTACATACGCCGGAAGCGCCACAACTGGATGCACACCCCGCGATGCGCGCCAAGGATGCCTTTGGGCTTGCTCGTGGAGCCAGACGAGAAGAACAACACCGCGGCATCGCTTGGCAGCACCTCGGCGGCAGTCGCCTCGATCAGTTCGCGGGGTTCCCCATGACCGGACGCCAGGAACTCGTCCCACGATTCGATACCCGGTACAGGCTCGCCCAGCACTACAAGTCGGCGCAAAAACGGGTACTTAGCCGATTCCAGCACCCCTGGCCGCGCTGTGCCGATCTTCGCTTCCAGCTCGGCCAGCACGGCGGCGAAGTCCTTCGACAACACCCTGCGCTCGAACAACAATGCCGAAACAGCGGAGGCCCGTACCAGATAGTCCAATTCGGGGGGAGTGGAAAATGTGCTGAGGGTGACGGCCACCCCGCCGGCCAGCGATGTACCGAACACCGCGGCGAGCCATTCCGGCCGGTTCGTCATCAGAACACCGACGCGGGCGTCCTTGCCGAGGCCACACCGGCGCAACGCGCGCGCCACCGCGACCGCGCGTTCCCAGAGCTGCGCATACGTCCAACGTGTGACGCCGTCGGCGTTGTAGAACACCAATGCTTCGCGCTCGCCGTACTTCTGTGTCACCTCGCGCAGAAAGCCCGGCAGCGTGAGCGACCCCAGCCCCGGCTCATCCGATAGGGGCGGCCCAGAGACTATCGAGAGTTGTTGTGAGGATTGCGAACCCGTCTCGTCGACCATGGCTACAACGGCAGTTCCACCTCGGCTGTGCAGCCCACCAGCATGTCGCCGTTCTGGTTGGTCAGGCGCAGCTTTACCTGTACGAGGGGTACACCCCAGGTCGACTCCGCTTGCTTATCGACGATCTCGGCGTCGAAATAGGTCACATCGCCCTCGAAGGCGGGCGTACGGAAGTCCGCCTTGGAATGGCGCACCATCCCGTCATGGCCGGCCCAATACGCGAGGTAGTCGGTGCACCACGCGCCCATCGTTGCCCCGTAGCCATAGGCGCGCGCCATGCCTACTTCGCTGGCCCGTTCGGCGTCGATGTGCCCGCGGGATGGTCCGACGTAAAGCCCGTCGCGCTTGCGTGGATCGATCTTGGCGTCTTCTTCGTCGAAGGCAAAGTCCTTGCCCCAGCCCGGATCCTGATAGACCCACGGATCCTCGATACCCGACGGTGCCACCCAACCGAAGGTACCCCAGATATTGAACAGGAACGCCCGGTATTCGGTGGTGAAGCTGGCGATGCTGTGCGGGCCAATCACCCGACGAGGCAATGTGTCACCAACCTTCACCTCGTCAAAGCGCGGCGAGACGCCCATGCGGTTGGACTCGAGCCACTCGCGCCGCAGCCTCTCGACTTCCTCGAGCTCGGTTTGCGTCCAACGTTTGATTTCGCCAAGCTGATTCTCGAACATCCCGCGCTTGGTCGCTTCCTCGTAGAGATAGCGGATGGCGGTGGAACGTTCGCGCGCCACCAGGGTGCCGTGCTGGTTGGTGTGGATGGTGTCACCGCGCGAGAACATCGTCGGGCCGGCGAATTTCGTCTCGGTGACTTTGTAGTCGTGGAACCGGCGCTCTTGGAACAGCTTGTCCCCGGGCCGCACCGGACAGCCGTAGAACCACCATTCCTCACCACCGAAGATCAAATGGCTGTTCGGAATATGGCCGACGCACGCCGGCGCCGCGCCGTGCCCGTAGTCGAGGGCCACCGCGATGGACTGCGGTGCGACTATGCCGCCGTACCTCGAGTCACGGGCGAACTGCTCGTCCCAATGCAGCGGATTGGGGTAGTCCATCGCCATCACCCAGCGCCGGATGTCGGATGAACTACACGGATCCCACAACTGCCCGCCACCGACAGGCTTGCCCACCCGGTGATCGACGTCGGTCAAATCGAGTTGGATGCTCGGCGAACTGCTCGTGTCCTTGGCCATCCTTGCTCCCGTCAGCGATTGACGTCGACGACGACGCGGCCGCGCACCTTGCCATCCATGAGTTCTCCCGCCGAAGCGATCGCCTCCCCGAGCGCGACCTCCTGGGCTATCGAATCCAGCGCGCCGGCGTTCAGATCGTGGGCTAGGCGTTCCCACGCGGTCATGCGCCGCTGCTTGGGCGCCATCACGCTGTCGATGCCAAGCAGCGAAACGCCACGCAGGATAAACGGCGCAACCGTGGCCGGAAAGTCCATGCCCTGAGCTAGGCCGCATGCGGCGACCGCGCCGCCGTAACGCGTCTGCGCGCAGGCGTTGACCAGCGTGTTGCTGCCGACGGTGTCGACGACGCCCGCCCACCGCTCCTTCTGCAACGGCTTGCCGGCCTCGCTGAATTCGGCGCGGTCCAACACCGTCACGGCGCCGAGTTGCTGCAGGAACTGCTCCTCCGACGACTTTCCAGTCGCGGCAGCCACTTTGAAGCCGGCCGCGGTCAATAGCGCGATCGCGATGGTGCCCACACCGCCGGTCGCGCCGGTCACCAGGAGCTCGCCCTGATCGGGAGACACCCCGTGCTGCAGCAGGGCGTCCACGCATAGGCTGGCGGTGTAGCCGGCGGTGCCGATCGCCATCGCCTGGCGAGTCGTGAAAGCGGAGGGCAGGGGTATCAGCCAGTCGCCGTCGAGGCGGGCACGCTGAGCGAGGCCGCCCCAATGCGCCTCGCCGACGCCCCAACCGTTGAGCACGACGCGGTCGCCCTTGCTCCAGTCGGCGTGGCTACTCTCGGTGACCACGCCGGCGAGGTCGATACCCGGGACCATCGGAAATTTCCGCACGACGGGCGATTTGCCCGTAATCGCCAGGCCGTCCTTGTAATTCAGCGTGGAGTACTCGACGTCGATACTGACCGTGTCGTCCGAGCCCTCGAGCAGCTGCGTCTCGTCCAGGTCGGTCAGGCCGACCGTCTGTCCCGCCTCGCCTTTTTCGATCAGAACTGCTGAAAACATCTGTGTCTCATTCCTTTGCGATCGACTGAAGCTATTGCGCGGCCTTTTCGGGCGCGTAGCCCAAGGTGCTTTTCACCTCTAAATACTCGTGGAACCCGAACTCGCTCCACTCTCGACCGTTGCCGCTGTGCTTGTAGCCGCCGAACGCCGCGTTCATATCGAAGGCGTGATTGATCGTCACCCAGCCGGCGCGGATCTTGCGGGCCACCTCTCGCGCCTTGTCGTAGTCGGCCCCCGAGACATAGCCGGCCAAGCCGTAATCGGTGTCGTTGGCGATGTGCACGGCCTGATCGATGTCGTCATAGCCCAGGACGCACAGCACCGGCCCAAAGATCTCTTCGCGCGCAATCGCCATGTCGTTGGTGACGTCGGCGAAGACGGTCGGCTTGACGTAGTACCCCCTGTCTAACCCTGCCGGGCGTCCCGGGCCGCCGGCCACGACGGTCGCGCCTTCGTCGATGCCTTTCTGGATCAGGCCCTGGACCTTGTCGAACTGTGCCTTCGACGCCACTGGCCCGATCGCGGCCGCATCGTCGGGGCTGCCCACCTTCACCTGCTCGGCGGTCTCTCGCACGATGGTGATTGTCTCGGCCATACGGGAATTCGGGACCAGCATGCGCGACGGCGCGTTACAACTCTGCCCGGAATTCGGCATCATGTTGACCACGCCGGCCCGAACGCTGTCGGCAAAGCCCACGTCGTCGAGGACAATGTTGGGGCTCTTGCCGCCGAGTTCCTGAGTCACACGCTTCACGGTCGGAGCGGCATTCTTGGCCACCTCGACGCCAGCGCGTGTGGATCCGGTGAACGACACCATGTCGATGTCGGGGTGGCTCGCCAGGGCCACGCCGACGCCCGGACCGTCACCGTTTACAAGGTTGTACACACCGGCCGGCACTCCCGCGGCATCAAGGATCTCGGTGAAGATGTAGGCCGAGTAGGGCGCCACCTCAGACGGTTTCAGGACCATCGTGCACCCGGTTGCCAGCGCCGGGTACACCTTGACCGCGATCTGGTTGAGGGGCCAGTTCCACGGCGTGATCAGCCCGCAGACGCCGATCGGCTCCTTGGCGATCAGCGTTGCCCCGTGCTGTTCCTCGAAGGGAAAGTTCTTCAGCACGTCGATCGCCGTCACGAGGTGACCAAGCCCGAGTTGGACCTGCGGGCCCGCGGCCAGCGACGGCGGCGCGCCCATTTCCTCGGTGATCGCGTCGGCGAGATCGCCTGCACGCTTGCTGTATTCAGCGAGGATGGCCTCCAGCAGATCGAGGCGCTGTTCGCGAGTGCTCTGCGACCAGCTGGTGAAAGCGCGCCGGGCGGCGTTGACCGCCACGTCGACGTCGGCGGCCGAGCCGAGCGAGATTTTCCCAGACACCTGCTCGGTCGCCGGATTCTCGACATCAAAAGGATTGGGCCGCACCGGGTCAACCCAGCGGCCATCGATGTAGAACTTCAGGAATTCGCGCATCACATCATCCTTTTCTTACTGGGTGCCTTCTGCGTACCAGGTACGGAATTCGCCGTAATTCGGCATTTCCTCGGAGTTTGCCTTCGGGTCGATGCAGACGTGCACCACGGCGGTCCTGCCGCTGGCATAAGCGCGCTTGACCGCCGCACCGATCTCCTCTTCTTTTTCGACATATTCGCCGTGGCAGCCGAAGCCCTCGGCGATTTTGTCGAAGCGCACGTCTTTGCTCCAGTGCACGCCGGGTTGCGGTGACGGCTGAGCGAACGTGCGCTTGTAGACGCCGACTTCAAGACCCCATTGGTGGTCGACACCCACAACGCACACCAGCGGCAGCTTTAGACGCGCGGCGGTCTCCAGCTCGGCGATATGGAACATGAACGAGGAGTCGCTGGTCAGCAGCATGACCGGCCGCTTGCCGCCGTCGGCGACCGAAGCGCCGACGGCGTAGGGCAAGCCCGTACCCAAGTGGCCGAAGTTCTGGTTCCAGATGACGTTGTGCGGCTTGGCCAGCGAATAGGTCCACTGAAAGATGACCGTCGCGCCGCCGTCGCGGACCATGATGCCCTCGGCCGGAAAGGCTTTGGTCGCCTCGACCACGAAGCGCGCCGGGTGGACCGGGCTGCGGCCGCTGGGCGCGGTCTCCGCCAGTTCGGCAAGCTGGTCGGCATCCTGTTTGATCCAGCGGGCAAGATCGGCCGACGGCGAACGCGGGGTGCCCTTCAGCGCTTCGACCAGCTGAGGCACCACGCCGCGCAGGTCTCCCACCAGCGCCACGTCCACCGGTCGGTTCACCCCGATCGCCGTCGGGTCCTGCTCGGCATAGATCCACTTGCGAGCGGCGTTGTTCTGTTCCCAGTGGCGTGTTCTGCCGTAATGAACCGGTTCGCCGAGCTCGGTCCCGAGGGCTATGCACAGGTCCGACGCGACCACGGCCTCGACTGCCGCAGGCGAGAAACCGTAGGGAAAAGTGCGGTCCTCCAGACCGGGGATGAACGAGGTGCCACCCGATGTCTGGATCACCGGGCAGGCCATCAGCTCGGCCAGTTCCCTGACCGCACCTCCGGTGCGCGACGTGTGAACGCCGTGACCGACCAGCAGGATCGGATTCTCGGCCTCGCGCACCAGCCTGGCTGCCTCGGCGACCTCCCGCGCGCCGGCCCCGTGGTTGACAAGCCGATACGCACTGGGAGGCAGCGGGTCTGGAACATCCAACTCTTCCAGAATTACGTGAGACGGGAACTCGACGTAAGCCGGGCCGGGCGTCGTCGACATAGCGCGCCGAATCGCCTCTCGAATGATTTCATCGGTTTGGTCGGCGTATTCGATCGACGCGCTGTACTTCACCGTCGGCGCGAAAAGTTCTTCCTGGCGGACGAACTGGATGCGTCCACGCCGTACTCGCCGCTCGGTGATGCGCGCCCGCTGGCCGCCGAGGAAGATGACCGGCGAGTTCTCCACCTTGGCGCACATCATTGCCCCGGCGATATTGGCCACGCCGGGACCCAGCGTGCCGATGCACAAGCCCGGCTTGCCCGTCATCCGCGAGACAGCCTCGGCCATGAAACCCGCACTCTCCTCGTGATGAGGCGAGATCACCGCCCAGCCACGCGATTCCGCCTCGAGGAACAGGTGCACGAAGTTCGGGTCGGGGATACCGAACAACGTATTCACACCCTCGGCCTCGAACAGGTCGAGGATGCGTTTGTAAACAGGCACAGCCATGGTGGAAAACTCCTTAGGGATAGATGCCGTTGAGCGAGTCGTTTTCGGCCCCAGACATGGGTTTCACGTCGACGGCCAGGTCTAGCTCGTCGAGGATCTCGGCGGTGTCGGCGCCCAGCTCTGGCGCCGGCCCCGCAACGCGACCCGGTGTCCGGGAAAACCAGGTGGGTACGCCCGGGAAGCGCACCG
>DASZKQ010000257.1:0-6660 GCA_035552835.1 Mycobacterium sp.
CCGCGGCCGTCGCGGTCCAGTGCCGACGCGATGCGGTCGGTACGGGTGTCCTGCCACACGATCGCATTGCAGTACGGTCGGCCGGTATGCCGGTTCCACACCAGCGTCGTCTCCCGCTGATTCGTGATTCCCAGCGCAACAATGTCTTTCGCCGATAAGTTGGTCGCATTAAGTGCTGACATCAGGGCCGAGGTGGTGCGCTCCCAGATCTCGATCGGGTTGTGCTCGACCCAGCCGGCCCGCGGCAAAATCTGCTCGTGCTCAAGCTGATGGCGACCCACCTCAGTGCCGTCGTGGTCGAAGATCATGCAGCGGGTGCTGGTGGTGCCCTGGTCGATCGAAGCGATGAATTCGGCCACTTGCCCATCATGTACTGCGCGGGCAGCCCAGTCATCGACATCGAGCGCACGCCGCACCGCGGCTCACGCATCGGCTGACTTCCCGATGCGTGGCCAGTCCGAACCGCTTACCGGCGTCCGCTTACCAAGCCGAGAAGTGCGGCTGCCGCACCGCCACCGATTTCGGACAAGCCGAGGTCGGGGTTGATGAAGTCGGCGGGAGTAAAGGCGTCGATGAAATTCATTGTGCCGCCGATGTCGTCAAAGCCAATCTGGAAGACCCCAGGGTCCGTCACGATCAGGCCAAAGTTGTCTGTCCCAGGGCCATACCACAGGCGGCGGTGATTGTTACTCATTTTTCTGACCCCACCTTCCTGTGAGCCGGGTAAGAATCACCTGAGATTATTCAGCAATACTGACGCGGCGTCAATAGCACATTTGACTCATGTAGAGCAAGGCGATCCTTACTGAGAGCCGGTCCGGGTGATCGTGGATTCGGATGCTTGCGGAGCTCCCGGTAAACCGGTTGCATCGGCGATGTGGGCGATGAGGTCAAGCGGACCACCTACGACCGCGTACACCGGCAGGAGTACCGGCGCAAGGTGCAGTTGTGCCTGGACGTCTTCGAAACCATGCTCGCGCAGGCCAGCTTCGAGTTCGAGCACCCACTCACCGGGATGGAAATCGAATGCAACCTGGTCGATGACGGCTATCAGCCGGCGATGTCGAATCAGGATGTCCTGGCCGCCATCGCCGATCCGGCTTACCAGACCGAATTAGGCGCCTACAACATCGAATTCAACGTGCCACCCCGGCCTCTGGCAGGCCACACCGCAGTGGAATTGGAAGCCGAGGTGCGGGCCAGTTTGAACGCCGCCGAGATCAAGGCCAACGCCGGGGGCGCCCACATCGTCATGATCGGAATCCTGCCGACGCTGATGCCCGAGCACCTCACCGGCGGATGGATGAGTCAATCGAGCCGATACGCGGCTCTTAACGAATCCATCTTCAACGCACGCGGCGAAGACATCCAAATCGATATCAGCGGACCGGAGCCGCTCAGTTTGGACTCGGCGTCTATCGCCCCCGAATCCGCTTGCACCAGTATGCAGTTGCATTTGCAAGTATCGCCCGCCGATTTCGCCAACAACTGGAATGCCGCGCAGGTGCTGGCCGGGCCGCAGTTGGCGCTGGGGGCGAACTCGCCGTACTTCTTCGGTCATCAGCTGTGGTCCGAAACCCGCATCGAACTGTTCGCGCAATCCACCGATACCCGGCCCGATGAGCTCAAGACCCAAGGTGTGCGGCCGCGAGTGTGGTTCGGTGAACGCTGGATCACATCGATCTTCGACTTGTTCGAGGAGAACGTCCGCTACTTCCCGTCATTGCTGCCGGAAGTGTCCGACGAAGATCCGGTTGCCGAACTCGCCGCCGGACGCACTCCGCAGCTCTCGGAGTTGCGCCTGCACAACGGCACGGTGTACCGGTGGAATAGGCCGGTGTACGACGTCGCGGCAGGGCGACCGCATCTGCGGGTAGAGAACCGTGTGCTGCCGGCTGGACCGACGGTCATCGACATGCTGGCTAACTCGGCTTTCTACTACGGCATGTTGCGCACGCTGTCCGAAGAGGACCGTCCGCTATGGACCAAAATGAGTTTCGCTGCAGCCCAACAGAATTTCGTCGAGGCCGCTCGGCACGGAATGCAGGCAAGCCTGTACTGGCCGGGGCTGGGTGAGGTGACCCCCGAGGAATTGGTGCTAGCAGAGCTGCTGCCGATGGCGCACGACGGACTGCAGCGGTGGGGCGTCGCCAGCGAGGTACGCGACCGGTTCCTCGGCGTTATCGAGGGCCGCGCCCGCACCGGACGCAACGGCGCGATATGGCAAGTCGCTACGGTGCGTGCGCTACAAGAGAGCGGATTGACCCGGCCAGCAGCGCTGGCGGAGATGCTGCGGCGTTACTGCGAGTACATGCACACCAATGAGCCGGTGCACACCTGGGATACAGCAGCGGGTTAGGCGTTGCCCCGGCTGCGCATAGTACGTTGGAATGCATGCCAAATGAAGTAATGGACTGGGACAGCGCATACCGCGAGCAAGGCAGGTTCGAAGGACCACCGCCGTGGAACATCGGTGAGCCGCAGCCGGAATTGGCCGCGCTGGTCGCCGGCGGCAAGTTCCGCAGCGACGTGCTCGATGCCGGGTGCGGCTACGCCGAGCTGTCGCTGGCCCTGGCCGCCGACGGCTACACCGTGGTCGGCATCGACCTCACACCCACCGCTGTCGCCGCCGCCAACCGGGCGGCGCAACAGCGCGGGCTGAACACAGCCAGTTTCGTGCAAGCCGACATCACCGGGCTCACCGGATACGACGGCCGCTTCAACACGGTGGTGGACAGCACGCTGTTTCACTCGCTGCCGATCGAGGGCCGCGACGGCTATCTGCGTTCGGTGCATCGCGCGGCAGCCGACGGGGCCAGCTACTTCGTGTTGGTCTTCGCCAAGGGCGCGTTCCCGGCCGAATGGGAAACCAAGCCGAACGAAGTCGACGAGGATGAGTTACGTGCCACGGTGAGCAAGTACTGGCAGGTCGACGAGATCCGGCCGGCTTACATTCACGCCAACATCCCGCCGGCACCGCCCGAATCGGATGTTCCGATGCCGGCGCATGACCGCGACGAGAAGGGCAGGATGAAATTGCCCGCTTATCTGCTCACCGCGCACAAGGCCGGCTGAACTTCACACCGCTGCAGTCGCATCGGTGAGCGCCTCGGCGAAGGTCGTCAGTTCATCGACGGTGGTGTCTAGGTGCGGCGAGATCCGCAGCACCGGCGCCGTCAGCTCCAGCGGCGCCCGTTCCAACCCCGCCGATGTGGTCAGAATGCGACGTTCGGCGAGCAGCCACGCGCGGACCTTCTCCAGGTCGGCACCGTCGACGGGCGCCAGCGTGCTGATCGCGCTTTGCTCGTCGACGGATTCGACCACCCGCCACCCGCGCACATCGGCGAGTACGGTCCGGCTGATGCGGCCCACCTCGGCCAGACGTGTGCGCACCGCAGCCGGGCCGGATGCAATGTGCTCACCCAGCGCAACCGAAAATCCCACGCGGGCAGCTATATTGGCTTCGCCGAGTTCGAGTCGCTGGGCCACCGACAGCGACGATACCCATTCCGGCGGCGGCAGCCGCGGCCGCAGGCGCTGAATCAGGCTGGGGCACACGGCAAGCACACCGACGCCGCGCGGGCCGGCGATCCATTTGCGCGACGACGCATAGGTCACGTCGGCGCCCGCAGCGCAGTCCACCTGCCCGAGTGCTTGGGCGGCGTCGACGACCAGCGGCAGACCCAATTCCCGGCACAGCTGTGCCATCTGGTGCAGCGGTTGCACCACGCCGCGATGGCTGGCCACCGCGGTCAGGTGGACCAAATCGGGTGGGTCGGCAGCCAGGCCGGCGGCTGCTTGGTCCACTGCGACGCGGCCCTCGCCGTCGGTCGGCAACGGGCGGCGGGCAAAGCCGTGCGCGGCCATGACGGCCAGGTTTGGCCCGTATTCGCCGGGAAGACAGGCCAACCTGCGGCGGCCGGTCGGCCAACTGGCCAGCAGCAGGTCCAGCGCGTGCAACGCCCCGGTGGTGAACACCACTTCTGCGTCGGGCATACCGGCGAGCGCGGCGACGGCGGCGCGTCCGGCGTCGAGAACAGGTTTTGCCGCATCAGCCGCGACATATCCGCCAACCTCGGCCTCGTGCCGCGCGTGCCTGGCGGTGGCGTCGAGCACCGCGAAGCTCTGCCGCGAGCAGCCCGCGCTGTCCAGGTGTAACCCCGCGACCGGCGGTCGGGCTGCCCGCCAGGCGTCGGCCAAACTTCGGCTCACTTGATTGCCAGCGACAACCCGAAATCGCCGGCGTCATCGGTCCACCACCGGGTAGGTCGCAGCCCCGAGCGGGCCAGTTCGTCGGCCACCGCGTCGGCCCGGAACTTGCAGGACACTTCGGTGAGTATCTCTTCGCCGGCGGCGAATTCGACAGTCAGGTCCAGCGCAGCGATGCACACCCGCTGCGCGCTCTCGGCCCGCAGCCACATCTCCATCCGCTCTTCTTCGCTGTTCCAGCGGGCCACGTGCCGGTAGGCGTCGACGTCGAAGTCGGCGTCGAGTTCCCTGTTGATGACGGCGAGGACATTGCGGTTGAACTGTGCTGTCACGCCCGCGGCGTCGTCATAGGCCCGGACCAGCCTAGCCGCGTCCTTGACCAGGTCGGTGCCCAGCAGCAGGCCGTCACCCGGGCGCATGACCGCGGCCAACGCCGCCAGGAACTCTGCACGCGGTTCATCGGTGAGGTTGCCGATCGTCGAGCCCAAGAACACGAACAGCCGCCGCCCACCGTCGGGGATTTCCGACAGATGCTCTTCGAAATCGCCGCAAACAGCGGCAATTTCGATATCGGGATACTCGCGCTGGATGGCCGTCGCGGCTGCTGACAGCATGCTCGCGTCAACGTCGAACGGCACGAACCTGCGCAGCGCACCGCCGTCGTGCAGCGCCTTCAACAGAGTCCGGGTCTTCTCCGACGTACCGCTGCCCAGCTCGACCAGGGTGTCCGCGCCGGTGGCCGAGGCGATCTCTGCAGACCGGGCCCGCAAGATCTCCGCCTCGGCACGTGTCGGGTAATACTCGGGCAGCCGGGTGATCTGGTCAAAGAGGTCGCTGCCTACCGAGTCATAAAACCATTTGGGCGGCAACGATTTCGGAGTGCTCCGAAGACCGTCGAGCACGTCACGGCGCAGCGCCTGATATGCGGAGTCCGCCGCCAGGTGGTTGCACAGCGATAGCGTCATCAAGGCCCCTTCGTGTGTTCCAGTGCGGTCATTGTGACGCCGTCGGGGGTGACCTCGACGAGGTGGCGGTCCGGTACGTCTTCCCAGCCGGGCTGGTCGTCATACGGCTCGCTGGCCAATACGAGCCCGTCGTCGCGACGCAATATCGACAGGGTGTCTCCCCAGGCCGTGGCAAGGAGCCGAGAACCGCTGGCCGCCATGATGTTCAGCCGAGCGTCTGGGTCGTCGGCGCCCACCTTGACGATCGTCTCGCCCAATGCATCGAGGCCGCGGTCGAAGATCAGCGCGGCGAGAATCGCGCTGTCACAAACCGATTCGGCCCCCAGACCGGACGGCAGCACATTCCGGTCGACAATACCGTTGTGCGACAACAGCCACCGCCCATCGGTGAACGGGGCGGTCGCGCTGGCTTCGATCGGCATGCCGACGGTCGCCGAGCGCACTGCCGCCACCACGCAGTGGCTGCGCAGCGCCGGCGCGACGGAGCCGAATGAGACGTCGCCCCACAGCGGTGCGACGCTGCGCCAGCGCCGTGGCGTCGCACCGTCGAAAAACCCGATGCCCCAACCATCGGCGTTCAACAAGCAATACTTTTGCCGGCGCGGAGCGTAGGACTGCACCCGAAGACCATGCGGCGGGTCGAGCACCAACGAGGAGACCGAGACTTCCCGTCCCAGCCAGCCGAGGTGTCGGCACATCAGCCGCGGCCCCCGGCTTGATCATCCTCAACCGACCACGCCAACCGGACACCGGAGAAGATCTGCCGCCGAAACGGGTGATCCCAATTACGGAAGCTGGGCCGCAGGATGGCCGACTCCACGGCCCATGACCCGCCGCGCAGCACCCGGTAGTCCCCGCCGAAGAACGGCTGGGAGTAGCGCTGGTAAATCATCGGGATGAAGCCCGGCCACGGTTGCAGCGTCGAGCTGGTCCACTCCCAGACATCGCCGAGCATCTGCTCGACTCCATAGGCCGACGCGCCGGCCGGGTAGGCGCCGGCGGGCGCCGGGCGCAGCGCCTCGCCGCCGAGGTTGGCGCGGGTAGCCGATGGCTCCTCGGCGCCCCACGGATAGCGGCGCCGCGCAGCGATTTTCGGATCCCACGCGCACGCCTTCTCCCATTCGGTTTCGGTGGGCAGCCGCGCGCCGGCCCACGCGGCGTAGGCCTCGGCCTCGAAGTGGCTGACGTGCTGAACCAGCTCGTCGGCGGGGATGTCCTCGACACGACCAAACCGGGTACGCGTCTGCCCGTCGGGCGCCCAGAACTGCGGCGCGGTCAGGCTGGCACTTTGGCGGTGCTCCCAGCCGCGAGCTGACCACCAGCGCGGCTGGGTGTAGCCACCGTCGTCGACGAACTGCCGCCATTCACCGTTGGTGACCGGAACTCGTCCGATGCGAAATGCCGGGACATCGACGACGTGGGCCGGGCGTTCGTTATCCAGCGAGAACGGTTCGGCTGTCCCGTCGACGCCCAGCACGAACGGGCC
>DASZKQ010000258.1:0-2384 GCA_035552835.1 Mycobacterium sp.
CCGAGATCGCGTTTCGGTCGATGTCTCAGTACGATGTGGATCTTGTTGTGTCGCGCGCCGGTGGCCAAGCCCCAATAAGCTCGACCACCCGGCGTTGCGCTGATGTACGCGCACAGCATTGGGCACCTCACCAGATTCGGAGGCCGGTAGGACATGAGTGACGGCGACTTTGGCGCCGATAAAGCCACTCCTGATGCCGCTTCCGGCCATCCACGCGCTTTGAGTGCCGACGGGGACGATGTAGGGCTTACCGCAGCGACGACGGGAACGCGAGGCGCCGCGCCGTGGGAGCGATTCGGAGCGCCTGCGCAAGGCGTCGCCGTCGTCCATCGGTGGTCGCGGCCGCCGACGCCGACGTCAGCGTCCATGTCGCCGCCAATCGAGGCCGCCGCCGCCGACGACGACGGCCCACGCGGGTGCCATACCGATGGTGAGCTCACCGTCGCCGAGTTGATCGCCAAGATCGGCGGCTCGACCGCGGAAAGGCCACGGCATCGTCGCGCGGCTCCCGACCCCGAGCCGCCAGAACCGGAACCCACTCAGCCCGGCGACGCATATGCCGTGTCCCCCGCCTATGCCGTTGCGTTAACCGATCTGGAAGTCAGCCCATCCGAGCGTCGCGGCGGCCGCGCCGATGCCGAGCAGACCACCGTCCTGCCGAAAACGCCGGTCCGGTCGCGACCGGCGCAGCCCGCCGACGACCCCACGGCTGACGAACATCCCAAGCAGAAGCAGAACCGCAGACGCCACGCGATGCTGCTGGCCGGCCGTTTGATGGCCGCCGCGATTGCGGCGCTGGCGCTGGCGCTGACCGGCGGCGCTTGGCAGTGGAGTGCATCAAAGAACCACCGCCTCAACATCGTCAGCGCATTGGACCCGCAGTCGCGGGACGTCGTCGACCCGAATGCGCAATTCGGCGATGAGGACTTTTTGATCGTCGGCATCGACTCCCGTGCCGGGGCGAACGGTGAAATGGGTGCAGGCGACACCGAGGACGCCGGCGGCGCGCGGTCAGACACCATCATGCTGGTCAACATTCCGGCGAACCGCAAACGCGTAGTGGCAGTATCGTTTCCGCGCGACCTCGCGACCACGCCGATCAAATGCGAGGCGTGGAACCCCGACACCGGCCAGTACGGCCCGCTCTACGACCAGGACACCAAGAAATACGGTCCCAAAAACATCTACACCGAGACGAAGCTGAACTCGACGTTCGCGTTCGGCGGGCCGAAGTGTCTGGTGAAGGAAATCCAGAAGCTGTCCGGCCTGAGTATTAATCGCTTCATAGCCATCGACTTCGTCGGTTTCGCCAAGATGGTCGACGCGCTGGGCGGCGTCGAGGTGTGCAGCACCACCCCGCTGAAAGACTACGAACTGGGCACAGTGCTGGCTCACGCCGGACGCCAACGCATCGACTCGAAAACTGCGCTGAATTATGTTCGCGCCCGCAACGTCACCACGGAGAACAACGGCGACTACGGACGCATCAAACGCCAGCAGCTGTTCATGTCCTCGCTGCTGCGCTCGCTGATCTCGCAGGACACCTTCTTTTCGCTGAACAAGCTCAACAACGTCGTCAATACGTTCATCAAGGACAGCTACGTCGACAACGTCAAGACCAAAGACCTCGTCCAGCTCGGCCAGTCGGTGCAGGGCATGTCCGCCGGCCACGTCTCTTTCGTGACCGTGCCGACTGGCGAAACCGACGAAAACGGCGACGAGCCACCGCGCACTTCCGACATGCGGGCGCTTTTCGATGCCATCATCAACGACGATCCGCTGCCCGGCGAAAACGACCTGAACGCGACGACGAGCCCGACGACAAAGTCGCTGACCAGCAAGGCACCCAAGACCACCAGCCCGTCGACCGATCCGCATCCCGAGCAGGTGCAGGCCGTGACAACGTCGCCGCGGGACGTCACCGTGCAGGTGTCGAACGCGACCAGCAGGTCCGGGCTGGCCACCAGCGCCAGCACCCAGCTGAAGCACCACGGCTTCAAGGTCAAGACGCCGGACGACTACCCGAGCTCGCTGAAGTCCACTACGGTGTTGTTCTCACCCGGCAACGAACAGGCCGCTGCCACCGTCGCGGCGACGCTTAAGAACCCAAAGATCGAGCGGGTCACCGGAATTGGGAAAACGGTGCAGGTAGTGCTCGGCCCGGACTTCTCGTCGGTCAGCGCTCCCCCGCCCACCGGCTCGTCGGTCAGCGTCCAGATCGACCGCAATACCAGCAGCCAACCGACCAAACTTCCGGAGGACTTGTCGGTGACCAACGCCGCCGACACCACATGCGAATAGCCGCACCATGCTCAAAGATTTGAATGCAAACCGGCATTCACCGCGAGTTCACACCCCACTTCATGCCGGTTCATGACCGTCCG
>DASZKQ010000259.1:0-8250 GCA_035552835.1 Mycobacterium sp.
GGCCGGCATCGTCGCCGGGCGGCTCTACACTGAGCCGATGGCCGGCCGTATCCCCGATCGCGATATCGCCGCCATCCGCGAACGAGTTCGCATCGACGAGGTCGTCGGCGACTACGTCCAACTGCGTCGTGCCGGCGCGGACTCACTGAAGGGCCTCTGCCCCTTTCACGACGAGAAGTCGCCGTCGTTCCACGTGCGGCCCAATCACGGTCATTTTCACTGCTTCGGCTGCGGCGAGGGCGGCGACGTGTACGCGTTCGTCCAGAAGATCGAACACGTCAGCTTCGTCGAGGCCGTCGAGGTACTGGCCGATCGGGTCGGGTACACGATCAGCTACACCGGCGCGGCCACCAGTGTGCAGCGTGACCGGGGCAGTCGCAGCCGGCTGCTCGCCGCCAATGCTGCAGCGTTGGCGTTCTATGCAGAAACGCTGGAATCCCCGGAGGCGCAGCCGGCTCGCCAATATCTGACCGAGCGGAATTTCGATGCCGACACCGCCCGGCACTTCGGCTGCGGGTTCGCGCCGTCGGGCTGGGATTCGTTGACAAAACATCTGGTGCGCAAAGGTTTTGAGTTCAAGGAGCTTGAGGCCGCAGGGCTGTCGCGGGAAGGTCGCCGCGGCCCGATCGACCGGTTTCACCGCAGATTGCTGTGGCCGATCCGCACCTCAGCCGGAGAGGTGATCGGGTTCGGGGCGCGGCGGCTCTTCGACGACGACCCAATGGAAGCCAAATACGTCAACACGCCGGAGACGTTGCTGTACAAGAAATCGTCGGCGTTGTTCGGTATCGACCTGGCCAAGCGCGACATCGCCAAGGGGCATCAGGCCGTCGTCGTCGAGGGCTACACCGACGTGATGGCGATGCACCTCTCCGGGGTGACGACGGCGGTCGCGTCCTGCGGCACCGCTTTCGGTGATGAGCACCTGGCAATGCTGCGCCGATTGATGATGGACGACAACTTCTTTCGCGGTGAACTGATTTATGTGTTCGACGGCGACGAAGCGGGCCGGGCAGCGGCACTCAAGGCGTTCGGCGGCGAGCAGCATCTGGCGGGCCAGTCCTTCGTCGCGGTCGCCGCCGACGGTATGGACCCCTGCGATCTACGGCTGGCGTCTGGCGACGGCGCGCTGCGTGATCTGGTGGCGCGGCGAACTCCATTGTTCGAGTTCGCGATTCGCGCTGCGCTCAGCGAGGTGGACTTGGACAGCGCCGAGGGCAGGGTGGCCGTGCTGCGCCGTTGCGTACCGATGGTCGCCCAGATCAAAGACCCCACTCTGCGTGACGAGTACGCCCGCCAACTGGCGGGCTGGGTCGGCTGGTCGGATGTGGCGCAGGTCGTCGGCCGGGTGCGCGAGGAGGCGAAGAACCCTACGGGCCAGCGCCGTGCCAAGCCCCGTCGTGCCGCCGCAGCCCAGGCCGACACCGGCGTGCCCGACTTCGCTGCCCTTCGTCCCGACCCGCACGACCCCACGCTGTGGCCGCAGCGCGAGGCGCTCAAGTCGGCCTTGCAGTACCCGGCATTGGCCGGGCCGGTGTTCGACGCGCTGACCGTGGAAAGCTTCACCCATCCCGGCTACGCTGCGGTCTGCACCGCGATCGAGGCGGCGGGCGGAACCGGGACCGGCATCGGCGGGGCCGAGTGGCTCGATGCGGTGCGCCAGAAAGCCCCATCGCCGGCGGCCGCCGGGTTGATCAGCGAGCTTGGCGTCGAGGCCATCCGGGTCGACGACGACGAGAAGCTGCCGCGCTACATCGCTGGGGTGCTGGCCCGCCTACAAGAGGTGTGGGTCGGTCGGCAGATCGCGGAGGTCAAGTCGAAACTGCAGCGCATGTCGCCGGTAGAGCAAGGCGACGAGTACCACGCTGTGTTCGGCGACCTGGTTGCGATGGAGGCCTATCGGCGCAGCCTGCTGCAGCAGGCCAGCGGCGACGATCTCACTGCCTGAGTACCTCGTTGTCAGGGTGCGCTGAACTTTTGTGACGATCCGCTGCGCTCGGCTTTGCCGCGCTTGCGATCGTCACGGCGTGGTCTTTGCGGCTCGACAACAGCGGTCTCGTTGTCGATCTCGGTCAACGTCACCATCCGCGTGTCGGGCGAGACCCGATTCGCGATCTTGCGCCGTCCCCCTTCGATCACCGACTTGGCGGCGGGACTGCTGGTCAGGGCGCGGTAAGTGCCGACGATCTGCTCGTAGCGGCGTCGCCCCGCCTTGGCGCCCAACACATAGCCCAGTCCGAGCACGACGACATACCGGATCAAAGCGGTCCCTCCAGACGTTGGTGCGATGGTTCCATCCTGCCTCACGCTCGCGAGCGATTGCCCCTCGGCGGGCGATCGGTCTGCTTGGGCGTCGGCACGCCAGTACGCTAGAGTCATCCAGCGATCCGCGCCACCGCGCACGCGGACAGTGAGCAGTCCCCTGTAGCTCAATTGGCAGAGCATTCGGCTGTTAACCGAAGGGTTGGTGGTTCGAGTCCACCCGGGGGAGCTGGACTAAGCGTCCGTCGCGAACTTATCGGCCACCCAGACCAGGGAACGGGGAAGAACTGCTGGTCTTCTGGCTCGATTTGTTCAAGTAGTCCGGGCAGTAGGCGCTCGATGCAAGCGCCGCGAATTTCATGGCGCCGCCGGAGTTCAATCCTGGATTGAGCAAGGTCAATTTGTTGATGACGTCCTGTTCCGATTGTCCCGCATTCATCAGGTCGCAGGCCATCCTGCCGGCCGCGATCGCACTGGACCCGCTGGTATACGACATGCCCGCATTGTTGAGCGAGTCGAGGAAGGTCGAGTCAGCAGCCGGGTTATCCGGCACGCTCGGTGGGGGTGGGTCAGCCAGCGCCGGCACCGCCAGGCCGATCATGGCAGCGACGCTGGCAAGGACGAGACGCAGTCGCATCGGTACATCATCGTCCAGATCGGCCCGGTTGTCCTGTTGAGCCCTTTCTCAGATGGAGAAGTCCTCGCCGTGCCACACTCCGGCCTCGGGCGGCCGGATCACCCGGCCAGTCTGGGGGCTGCCGTCGTTCTGGGCCTCAAGTTTGGCCACTCGGGTGAGCAACGACTGCAGGCTCACACCCACCAGATCGGGCATCGTCGAGTCGTCCCCGGTGCCCGGCCTGGCGCGGCTGATGATCTGTCCGGGGACCCCGATGACCACAGCGCTGGACGGTACTTCCTTGACCACGACGGCGTTGGCGCCGATCCGGCTGTCGTCGCCGATCTTGATCGCGCCGAGAACCTTCGCCCCGGCGCCGATGACCACCCGGTCACCGATCGTCGGATGCCGTTTGCCGGTGTCCCTGCCGCTACCGCCAAGTGTGACGCCGTGGTAGATCATCACGTCCTCGCCCACTTCCGCCGTTTCCCCGATCACCACGCCGGTCGCGTGGTCGATGAACAGGCCGGGGCCGAGGGTCGCGCCCGGGTGGATGTCGACCCCGGTCAGAATGCGGGTGAGTTCGGCGAGCGTGCGCGCGGCCACCCGTGCGCCGCGATTCCACAGCCAGTGGCTGATCCGGTGACCCCAGATCGCGTGCACGCCGGGGTAGGCAAAGATCACCTCCAGCGTGGTGGGGGCGGCCGGATCCCGCTGCCTGGCTGCCGCTATGTCACGCCGTATCGCCGCGAGCATGGCTAATCGGTTACGTCGGCGAATAGCGGAGTGCTCAGGTACCGCTCGCCGAAGTCGGGTAGCACAACGACGATGAGCTTGCCGGCGTTCTCCGGGCGACGAGCCACCTGCAGCGCGGCCACCACCGCCGCACCCGAGGAGACGCCGACCAGCAGTCCCTCTTCCCGGGCCAGCCGCCGGGACAGGTTGATCGAGTCGTCGTTACCGACGGTGATGACCTCGTCGACCAGATCCATGTCCAGCACCGGCGGGATGAACCCCGCGCCGATGCCCTGAATCGGGTGGGGTCCCTTCTGGCCGCCGGACAGCACCGGTGACGCAGCCGGCTCGACGGCCACGAACTGCACCGAGGGTTTGCGTTCCTTGATGACTTGGGCGACGCCTGTGATGGTGCCGCCGGTGCCCACCCCGGACACGAAAAAGTCGATCTTGCCGTCGGTGTCGCGCCACACCTCCTCGGCTGTGGTTTTGCGATGGATCGCCGGGTTGGCCGGGTTCTCGAACTGCTGCGGCACGAAATACCGTTGGTCGGTTTTGGCCAGTTCCTCGGCCTTAGCGATGGCGCCCGGCATGCCGTCGGGACCGGGCGTGAGGACGAGCTCGGCGCCCAGCGCGTGCAGCAGTTTGCGCCGCTCGACGCTCATCGTCTCGGGCATGGTCAGCGTGATCCGATACCCGCGCGCCGCAGCCACCATTGCCAGCGCGATGCCGGTGTTGCCACTGGTCGGCTCGAGGATGATGGTGTCCGGCTTGATCAGGCCCGCTTCCTCGGCAGCGTCGATCAGGGCCACCCCGAGGCGATCCTTCACGCTGTTGGCCGGGTTGAACGATTCCAGCTTTGCGACAACATCGGCGCCGGCGCCGTCGGTGACCCGGTTCAACCGGACCAGCGGCGTGCGCCCGATCAGTTGCGTGACGTCCTCGGCGATACTCACTTACATCTGTCTCCAACAATGTCGGACCAGGGGTCGTCTGCCTGCCAGCTAATGTCGAACTCTATGGCCATCGCGGTCGGAATGGCTAGCGCAACGGGGGTGAACCGGTGCGACGCTCCCTCCAATGCCACCCCGGTCAGCACTCGTCCGGGCAGATTGGCCGGAGCCGTCGCGGTCAATGTCGCCGCCGACGTGCCCGCCACCAGGCGTAGGTAGAAATCTGTCCCGGGTTCGACGATCCCGCCAATCGCAAAACCGTCGGCGTCGACCAGGGTGTGACCGTCGGTGGCGCTAAGCGTCAGGGGGCTTCGGACCTGGAAGGGTCCAATGAGCCCGGATTCAGCGGTGGCGTGGGCATCGACGAGTACTGGTTCGCCTGATTCGCGCGCGGCTTTGGGTGCGCCGGCGAGCAAATAGTTGTAGAGGTGCACGACTTTGTCGGCGTTGCGGTAGTGCCGAGTGCCGGTCAGCCAAAAGCTGACGTGCTCGATTTTGGGTGTACCGGTCTCTGACGTTGCGATCAGCCGGTAATAGCGGTAGCCGCGTCCGCCGCGGCTGTGGCTGCTGGTCGACAGCGTGCTGCCCTCGCCGAGGGTGCGTTGGTAGCGGCCTTCGCCAGCGTCCGTGGTCAGCAGTGATCCGGAAACATCTTGCCATGCAACGCCATTGGCTGACTTCTGCAACCTCAACTCGACGGCAATGTCAGTGGCGGTTCGCACCGAGTACCCGCCGAGTTGGGGTTCGCCGTCGAATTCAAACGTGATCACCGGTCCGGCGGCACGATGAACGGCGATCGGAACATTGAGCGGCCGGGTATCCAGGGCCAGCCCGTTGGTGAGATACCAGATCGCGGCCTGGGTCGCGGCGATCGCTTCGTGCTCGCGGATGTTCGCCGGTCCGATCGGATAACCGGCCTCGCGTACTCGTCGGCTCAGCTCCGCGGCCGGGCGCATCGGGAAGGAGTTTCGCAGGATCCAGTCGACCTCGGCTTCGTGGTCAGACGCCAGCAGATGCGGCACTTCCGACCAGCTGCCCGGTTGGTAGCGCGACGGGTTATGTGGCGCGATGCCGGCGAAATCCAAGGAGTAGGCGGGCACGTTGGGATTGAGCCTGATCAGATCCGTGCGTGCCCAGCTGCCGTCGGTAAAGATGACCCGGTCCACGGTGTGCGAGTAGGTGCCGCCCCGATAGCGGGTCAGCTGGGTCAGCTCGCTGGCCGGCCGGACCACGATGCGTGGACGGCTCGCTACCTGTGCCGAGGCACGGGTCGGAATGGACATCACTGTCATGGGTGGTTGATCTTCCTGAAGGACTTTGCGTGTCGCGCGACTTGATGCCGCCGGGCAGACCGGTGGAATCACCCGTTGACGGGTGGCGCGGGGATTTCTACAGCGTCAGAAGGCGTCAGGAAATCAACAACAACAGCAACAACAGTCCACGACGAGGCAGCGCGACGGGACAAGGCGCAGCTGTGCGGGGTGTTGCATAGTTCCACTATAGGCCATCGTTGTTTTCGGGCTCTTCGGCTCAGCCCGCGGTAAACCATTTGGCTGGGTTCTAGACTTGCCTAGGCTCGGCGCGCGGACGCGCTCATCCTGGGCGACGATGGATCTGCCCATGCCCCGCTGCAGTATTCGGCCACGCACGGAAGGACCACGATGACGGCAGCCCAGAATGAGTCTCAGGCACTAGGCGATCTCGCTGCCCGGCAGCTCGCCAACGCGACAAAGACTGTTCCGCAACTCTCGACGATCACCCCGCGGTGGTTGCTTCATCTGCTCAGCTGGGTGCCGGTGGAAGCCGGCCTCTACCGGGTGAACCGGGTGGTCAATCCCGAGCAGGTCGCGATCCACGCCGACGAAGGCGCCGGGACCGAAGAGCCGCTGCCCGAGACGTACGTCGACTACGAGACCAACCCGCGGGAGTACACGCTGCGGTCCATCTCCACCCTGCTCGACATTCACACCAGGGTCTCCGACCTGTACTCCAGCCCGCACGACCAGGTGACGCAACAGCTGCGGCTGACCATCGAGACGATCAAGGAACGCCAAGAGTCCGAACTGGTCAACAGCCCCGAGTACGGGCTGCTGGCGCAGGCGACTCCGGAGCAGACCATCCAAACGCTGGGCGGTGCCCCGACCCCGGACGACCTGGACGCGTTGATCACCAAGGTGTGGAAGACGCCGAGTTTTTTCCTCACCCATCCGCAAGGCATCGCCGCGTTCGGGCGCGAAGCCACCTTCCGGGGTGTGCCGCCCGTCGTGGTGAGCCTGTTCGGCGCGCAGTTCATAACCTGGCGTGGCATCCCGCTGATTCCCTCAGACAAGGTGCCGGTCAAAAAAGGTAAGACCAAGTTCATCCTGGTGCGCACCGGCGAGGAACGCCAAGGTGTGGTCGGCCTGTTCCAGCCGGGCTTGGTCGGCGAGCAGGCGCCGGGGCTGTCGGTGCGGTTCACCGGCATCAATCAGTCGGCGATCGCGACCTACCTGGTCACCCTTTACACGTCGTTGGCCGTGCTGACCGACGACGCGCTCGCCGTGCTCGACGACGTCGCTGTAGACCAGTTCCATGAGTACAAGTGAGTATCGAGCGGTAGACGCCGAAAGCGACTTGCCGATTAGCGCCACAGAACTCGCTGCGCTGGCCAACCAGCTGTACGCCGCCAGCGTCCGCCCGGGATTCGACAGTCCGCCGCAGTCGGCGCCGGTCGCCCCGCGTGGCAACGTGCCCGACACGACGGCGGCCGCCTCGGCCGGGCAGACCGCGGGAGGCGCCGCGGATCTATACCCCACGCCGGTCCCGCTGGTGGGTGCCGGGGACATTTACGTCCCCGCTCCGACGTCTCCCGAACCCGAACCCCCACCACAAACGGTGCCGATCGCCCCGCGCGGCAACGTGCCCGACACGACGGCTGCGCCGTCGGCCGCCGAAACGACCGGCAGCGTCGTCGATCCCTACCTGCCGACCGGCGACCTGAGCGCCTTCGTGGTGCCGACCGAGGGCATCGTGCCGACGGTGCCCGGAGTGTTGGCCGGAACAGCGCCGACCGTTCCGGTGGCCCCGCGTGGCTCCGCACCGTACTGGTTGCCCGAGGCACCGTCGGTTCCCGAGCTGGGCTGGTCTGATGCAGCGCCGGTCGCGCCGGACGCCACGGCCGGCGACGAACACAACTACTACTTCCTGACCGCAGCCGATCCGGTGCCACAGTTGCCTGACGAGCACGAGGTGTTCGACGTCAACGCCGTGCGGGCCGACTTCCCGATCCTGAAGGAGACTGTCAACGGCAAGCCGCTGATCTGGTTCGACAATGCGGCGACCACCCAGAAGCCGCAAGTGGTCATCGACCGGCTGTCGCATTTCTACGCCCACGAGAACTCCAACATTCACCGAGCCGCCCACGAATTGGCGGCGCGGGCCACCGACGCCTACGAGGAGGCCCGCGACACGGTGGCCCAATTCATCGGCGCGCCAACGGCCGAAGACATCGTCTTCGTGCGCGGCACCACCGAGGCGATCAACCTGGTGGCGCATGCCTGGGGCGGCAAGCACCTACAACCCGGCGACGAGATCGTCATCACGCACCTCGAGCATCACGCCAATATCGTTCCCTGGCAACTGATTTCACAGAGAACGGGAGCGATCCTGAAGTGGGCGCCGATCGACGACGCAGGCAACTTGCTG
>DASZKQ010000260.1:0-3184 GCA_035552835.1 Mycobacterium sp.
GTCATCATCGGCACGGGATTTGCCGGACTGGGGATGGCGATCGCGCTGCAGCGCCAGGGTGTGGACTTCGTCATTCTGGAGAAGGCCGACGAGATCGGCGGCACCTGGCGGGACAATAGTTACCCGGGCTGCGCCTGCGACGTGCCGTCGCATCTGTACTCGTTCTCATTCGAACCGAAGGCCACCTGGAGCAAGCTGTTCTCACCGCAGCCGGAGATCTGGGACTACCTCAAGGGCGTCACCGACAAGTACGGGCTACGCCGCTACATCCGGTTCGGCTCGCTGGTCGATCGCGCGCACTGGGACGACAGCGAATACCGCTGGCATGTGTTCACCGCCTCCGGGCAGGAGTATGTGGCCCAGTTTCTGATCTCGGGCGCCGGCGCGCTGCACATCCCGCGGCTACCGGATATCGAAGGGATGGATGAATTCCGTGGCGCTGCTTTCCATTCCGCGCAGTGGGACCACAGTGTCGGCCTGACCGGTAAGCGAGTGGCGGTGATCGGGACCGGGGCCAGTGCCATTCAGATTGTGCCGGAGTTGGTGCGCCGCGATGCCGGGGTGGCCGAGGTGCAGCTGTATCAGCGCACTCCGCCGTGGGTGGTGCCCCGGCCGAACGGTCCTTTGCCGGACCGACTGCGCTGGGCGTTCGCGAATGTGCCCGGTCTGCGGCTGGCGGTGCGGTCGGGAATCTACTGGGGGCTCGAGGGCCTGGGCTACGCGATGACCCAACGCCCGAGCCTGCTGCGTGCCGTCGAATTGGTCGGCAAGTGGAACATTCGGCGCAACGTTCGCGACAAGGACCTGCGCCGCAAGCTCACCCCGAGCTACCGGGCCGGGTGCAAGCGAATCCTCTACGCCGGCAACTATTACCAGGCGGTGGCCAATCCGAAGACGACACTGATCACCGAGCGGATTGCGCGTATCACCCCCGAGGGCATCGTGACCGGCGACGGCGTCGAGCACCCGGTCGATGTCATCGTCTTCGCCACTGGGTTTCATACCACCGACTCCTACACCTATCTCGATGTCAAAGGTCTGCGCGGCGAAGATCTGGTGGACCGCTGGAACCGGGAGGGTGTGGTGGCGCATCGCGGCATCGCGGTCGCCGACATGCCGAATTTGTTCTTTCTGCTCGGACCCAACACCGGGCTGGGCCACACCTCGGTGGTCTTCATGATCGAGTCGCAGATCCATTACGTCGCCGAGGCGATCGCGACGGTCGAGAAGTACGGAGCGCAGGCGCTGGCACCCAGCCGCTCCGCTCAGGATCGGTTCAACGCCGAGCTGCAGGACAAGCTGGCCGGTTCGGTATGGAACACCGGTGGCTGCAGCAGTTGGTACCTCGACGAGCACGGCGTCAACCGAACGCTGTGGAGCGGCATGACCTGGCAGTACTGGCGGTCCACCCGCTCGCTCACACCCGCGGAATACCGGTTCTTCGGGGTGGGCACGGGCGCGCCGGCAAAACGCCGGGCGGTCAACGTCTCCGGCTGATCGCCGCCGGGCCTAGCTGGCTAAGCGACGCGCTCGGCTGAGGTGACTTCGAGTAGTGCGATCGAAGGTTGAGGCGCATGATGCGGTCCAACGTTCGGTCGGATACGAGTCGGCTTAGCCGCACGAGGATCGCAGCGTCACGTCCGATGGTATAGCGAGTCCGGGGACGAGATGCGGTAGCGGCCTTGGCGATCACCTTTGCCGCGTGTTCGGCCGAAGCGCCGACGTCGTTGAACGATCGGGCTTGTGCCGCGATGGCTGCGGTGAGTTCGCCATAGCGTGCGAGTTGGGCCGCGGTCATGTTGGCCTTCAGTCCTTCTGCGGCGGCGATTCCACGCTCCGCCATCTCGGTCTTGACTGCGCCGGGTTCGACGACCACGACCTTGATTCCGGCATCGCTGACCTCACGGCGCAGTGCGTCACTGACCGCCTCGAGCGCGAATTTCGAACCGGCGTATGCGCCGTAAGTCGGCAGGGCGAACTTGCCGCCGACGGAACTGATGTTCACAACAGTGCCTGAGCTACTCAGTAGGGCCGGAAACAGCGCCTGGGTCATCGCGATGTGACCGAACAGATTGACCTCGAACTGCCGGCGCCACTCGGCCAGCGGCAGCGTTTCGACTGGCGCATTGATCGCGATCCCGGCGTTGTTGACCAGCGCGCGAAGGGGACGGTGCAGCGGATCGCGGGCAACCCGGTCGGCGATCGCGGCGATGTCCGATTCAACGCAGATGTCGAGGATGCGCGGTTCGATGCCCTCGATGCCCAAGCCACGCAGCGCGTCGGCGTCGGCCGCGCGGCGTACACCGGCAAGCACGTGAAAACCCTTGCCGGCCAGTTCTCGAGCCGTTGCTGCCCCCATACCTGTCGAAGCGCCGGTCACGACGATCAGCTCATGACGGTCGCTGCGATTCGAGGAATTCATGGCGGTCTCCATCCGGTCGTGAGCATTTGAGTTGACGCTGTCATCTCAAACTAGCAGTTGAGTTGACGCTGTCAACCCAACTGCCGTCTTATGCTCTGCGGGTGACGACACGATCGGAGAGTGCTGCGGCCACCCGCCGTTCGCTGCTCGACGCGGCGGGCGTCTTACTCGACCTCGGTGGAGTCGAGGCCGTGACGTTGCGCGAGGTGGGCGCTCGCAGTGGTGTGTCGCGCTCGGCGGCGTATCGCCACTTTGCCGACAAGGAAGCTTTGCTCACCGTCCTGGCCACCAATGCCATGAGCGAACTGGGCGACGCGCTCGAGGCGTTGGCCAACAGCGACGACTCGCCCCGGGAATCCTTGCGATCCGCTCTGCTTTCGCTGATCAGCATCGGCCGCACCCGGCCCCACCTGTACCGCCTGATGTTCACCACACCTACGGGTGATCCGACCGCAGCGGTCCAGGCGGCCGAACGCGCCCAGGACCTGTTCCTCGACATCGTTGGTCGCATCACCGGTCCGCGCCGCGCGAGACGCTATGGAGCGCTCCTGTTGACCAGCGCCCACGGCATCACGGGTTTGGACTTGAGCGGCCACCTGGATTTGAACAAGTGGCACACGAACGCCGAGGAACTCGTCGACACGATCATCTCGCTATTGCCGAAAGCGAGGTAGCCTCGGCGCGGCACTGGTCAGCGTCTGAGGAGATTCACGAACGCATTCGCGGCTGCGTCTACGCCGGCTTCGTCCTCGGTCGCGACAA
>DASZKQ010000261.1:0-5867 GCA_035552835.1 Mycobacterium sp.
GATCGTTGTCCATGAACAACGTGGGTGACCGCGAGCCGGTGAGCTTCTGCAGGAACGGATTCATCACCGACTGCGACGCCCAGTTACCGGGCGACCGGGCAGCAATAACGTGCAGACCGACCTCGCGGCTGCGTTCGATCAGCGCCCACAGCGGCGCGGTGGCCGCCGGCTTGACCATTTGGTTGTGCGGCCGCAGCTCATGTTCGTCGTCGATCACGACAAAGTGATGCGGGCCCTCCCACGACTTGCGGTTCAGAAGCTCTTCCTGGCTCAGACCGGCAGGCGGCAGGCGATCCCGCAACGCCGCCACCAGCTCACCAATCACGGTATCGATGTCGTCTGCGGTGTACGCATAGGCCCGCACGTGCGGGCCGGTGATCTTGCCGATCAGGGTTGTCTTCGGGTCGATGATCGTGACCTGTGCCTGTTCGGGTGTGAGGCGGTTGATAACGGCCTGACCGAAGGCTGCCAGTGTCGTGGTCTTTCCACATAGCTGCCTGCCCATCACCAGCATGTTAGGCACCATCCGGGTCGGCAGAGCCACCGGTTGCAAGGCACTCTCGCCGATCGCGAACGGAATGTTGAACGGATCGGCCGCCTCAGCGGTGACCGCATACCGCTCGACCACCTGAGTCAATGCCACGTGCTCCGGCAGGCGGGACAGCCGTTCCACCCTGTCGGTGCCGGTAACTTCAGCGATCAAGGGACCGATGCCACGGGCCGAAACTCGCTCCCCGTTCGTCCCGGTAACTTCCGGCACTCCCACCAGCATCTCGTGTCCGTCTCGGGTCAACCCGAATCCGGGTCGATCCAGGGTGTTGCGTGCGGCCCTGCGCTGCTCGATCGAGGTACCCATCTGGGATTCGTCGGCGTTGCTCAGGCGTAGTTGGATGCGTGCATTCGACACGGTCAGCAGCCCCTGCTTCTGCCCGACGAACCAGCCACTGGCGCTGGTCATCACGTGCACCCCATAGGAAAGCCCCTGCCGGGCGATGGTTATCGCCCGTTCACCCATCGCGAAGTCCTTCTCGTGGAGGTCGCCGTAGTTATCGATGACGAGGAAGATGTCCCCGAACTTGTCCTCTGGATCTGTTCCGCCGCCGCCGGCGGAACCGAAGCGCCGTTCCCTGAACTCGGAGATGTCGATTTGGTAGTGCTTGAATGACGCCTCCCGGGCACGGATCAGCCCCTCCATCGTCGCGATGGTCCGCGATACCCCCTCGGTGTCGTTCACGCTGACGACCCCGGCGACATGCGGCAGATCCTCCACCGGATACAGCGCTGCCCCGATGCAGAAGAACGTCACTCGCTCTGGCCGGTACATCAGCGCGGCGGAGGTCATCAATGTCATCAGTGTGGTGGACTTACCACGTTGGGCGGTGGCCACCACCATCACGTTGTCCATCTCGGCATCGACGGCATGCACCCGCTGCAGGTGGTCTTCGGGAATGTCAACAATCCCGATCGGGAAGAAGAGGCCCGGGTTCTGCCCGTAATCGACATGCCAGGGTTTGCCACGCCAGTACCCCACCAGGGCGTCGACCTGCTCGCTGATTTCCAGTGGGGGAAGCCAAATTTGGTGCGGCAACCGAGCAGGGCTGGAAACAAGTGACTCGCGGACGACGTCGAGTATCTTCTTCTTCTTGAAACCGTCCGGATGGAAGAGGAATTCGTCGGGTTCCTCGGGCTCGTCGGCTACGGCCAACGCTGCGGCGTCCTCGGCGCTCAGCGGTTGGTACTCCCAGGTGAACGATCGCGGCTGGGAGAAGCTCACGTCAATCGTCTGGCTCAGGCTGGTGACCTTCTTCGGTAACACGAACGGAGCCGATAGGTAGAAGCACCGGAACGGTTCCAGGTCCCGCGGGCCGACCTTGAGCAGCGCGTACCCGTTCTCCTTCGACGGTAAATGCAGTGCGGCATCGCTCGCGATCACATCACGGGAATCCTCGGCGGTCTCCGCGCGCAACGCGACCCGGAACGCGATGTTGCTCTTCGCCTTGCTCAGCGAGGACAGGTCCAACCGCTGCCCGCCGAGGGTGAAGAACACATTGCAGCCACGGCCCTCCTGACCGATGTGGATGACCAGCTGTATCCACTCTTGGTGATGGTGAAAGAGCTCCAGGTACTCATCGATGATGACCAGCAGGATGGGTACCGGTTCCAGATCCCGGCCGGCCAGCCGCATCTCTTCGTATTCATTGGCGTCACGCGCACCGGCTTCCTTGAAAAGTCGGTATCGCCGGGCGATTTCGCCGTTGATGGCTTTGCGCATCCGCTCAGCCAGGTGCCGATCGTCCTTACCCAGGTTGGACAGTGAGCCCGCAACGTGAGGCAACCCCTCCAGGTCCTGGGCGGCCGACTCGAACTTCATGTCGACGAATATCACGATGAACGTTTCCGGCGAATGCGTCAGCGCAATCCCGTTGCACAACGACAGGAAGAACTCGGACTTACCAGACCCGGACGTTCCGATCACAACGGAGTGAAAACCGAAACCGCCAAAGTCTTTGGCGCGGAAGATGACGTACTGCAGTTCACCGCCAGGCTTCACGCCGACCGGCACCATCGCCCACTTCGGGTCACCGCGGCCGCGGCTATCGGCCCACAGCCGGTCGACGTCTAGTTGGCGCGGATCATTGATCCCCAGCGCACGCAGCAATTCGCCTGCCTGGCTGTCGGTTTCCGACAACTCCCCCGCGCTCATCGGCGACCAGCGCGCCAATGCTCGTGCATAACGGTTCGCGGTGCTCTCGGCCAGCATGTCGGCCACTGCATAGAACGCCTCGCGGTGATAAAGCCGACCTTCTCGCAGCTCGAAACGCTGGTCGGGCTCAGAGAAGCCGACTCCCACACCGTCTCGCGTCGCCAACCGCAGCACCGTGATGCCGGCCATGCCCTTCTGTCCGGTCACGCCCTCCCACTGCTCGGGCGTTCCGACGCTGTCGTCGACGATCACCCAGTGCGGTCCAAGATTTGAACTCGACACTTCCATGGGTGAGGGCATCGATGTCGGACTCGTTCCGACCGGCGGCGTCCATGGCCCACGGCCCTTGCGGTGCAATTCGGCGTCAAGCGACTCCTCCAGCTCGGTCGGCGAGGCGAACACCAGCCGGCGCAGGCCGCAGGCATCGAACATCTCGTCGTGCTGATTATGCGGCAGCCATACCAGCCAGGACCACAGCTCGGGATGACGGGTGACAACCATCAGCTTGAGGTCATTCGGGCTGTGATAGACCGCCAGCGAAGACAGGATCGACCGCGCCAGGTTGTGTAGTTCGTCGGGATCGCTTCCGATGAAACTGAATCCGGGCTTGGACCGCATACTCAGCACCTTGCCGATTCCGCGGATTTTGCTTTGTTCAAGGATGAAATCGCGCAACGCGCCGCCGGTGACCGGTTCCAGTTCCTCACCGATCGGAACCTCCGGCCACTGCAGCGACACCGCTGAGTCGCTGGCCTGCTGTATACCGACCCCGAGGCGGGCATCAAGAAAATCGGGTTCGCCTGGGCGGCGCTCCCACATCCGCGGGCCGCCGATAACGTTATCCAGCTGCTGCGGATCACCATGCAGAAAGAGTTGGCTACGGCGTTGGTCTTGGGCTGCGCGCTGTACCTCGTCGCGGTCCTCGTCGAGTTGGCGCAGATACACACGCCGCTGCTTTTCCTGCTCGCCCCACGAGATCCGACGTCCGCGTCCGAAGCGGCCGCTGAACATCAACGCGCCAAACCCGGCCAGGCCCATCATCGGGAAGAAGCCCGACTGCAGCGATCGGACCCCGGAGGTGTACATCACCACCAGGGTGCCAATGATCCCGACCAGCAGCGCCGGCAGCGCGACCATCAGCAGGATGTTGCGCGGCTCGCGCTCCGGCAGTGCCAACGGCGGAGCAACCGCCACCCGCACCGGCGGGACCGTCGGCGCCGGTTTGCGTGCTCCGCGAACAAAACCGCGTTTGGACATGCCTAACCTCCCACCTGTTGGTTGGCTTCCGGAACCGGCGCCGCTACGCCGCCGCCCGGGATGGTGTCGCGCGCCAATAGGGCGCTCTCCCGGCTGATGGCCGGTCCAGCCGCGAAGGTGCGTACGATCGGCCAGGGCGCTTGGACGGCGCTGCCCGGGTTCAACGCAAGGGCTTGCAAGGTCTTGTCATCCCATTGCACCCCGTATCGAACGCCCTGCGGCGAAAGCCAAAACAAGCTTTCGCGGCTGTCCGACGTGGCGACGCCGCTCGTCGTCGCGACGAAGTTCGCCGATCCTGGCAGCACCAATGCCTGGTCGGCTTCCACCGAATCGGGATTGCGGTCATCGCGGACCAGCCTGACCAGACGAGTATCCATCCCGATCGGCACCGGCAGCCCCCGTCCGTTGAAGACAGTGATCGTCGCCTGCGGGTCGGTGGACTGCTTCTGCCATGCAACGCAAGTAACCGGATTTGCCGCTATGTCAATGAAATTCAACTTGCCCGAAGGGTAATAGCCGACATCGAGGACCTCGACGACGGGAATGTGGATCAGCTTGTCAGGCGAAACCAGGGTCGGTCTGACGGAGGCCTGCGCGAGTGCGGTGCGGAGCAGGTCGGCGACAAAACTGGTGATCTTTTGCACCCCGTCGGGCAACAGCGCGTAGAAGCCGGTGACGGCGCCGTTGGCGTCCTGGGTTTCCAGCACACTTCCAACCGTCGAGCCCGGCAACCACTTCGACGGCGTGCCTAACTCCGGGATAGCCGGAACCACGAGCGGTTCCGTTGCCGGCATGGCGTCGAAGAGGGCGTTGGAGATTTCGACCGGATAGGTCACGCCCGGGTCGAGACCCAGGTTGAAGGTGACAGATCGGTCGGTGGGGTCGATCTGCGACCGCTGTCCGCCCCAGATCACGTAGGTCGCGGCTTTATGAGTGACCAGGACAGCTTGCGAAGGTGCCATGGGAGCTGCCCGGGCCGCCGCCGACAGCTCTCCAGCGATCGATGTCACCGACGGCGGCGCCCCGCTGCCCCGGTTGGGTGCGGTGTCGCACACCGACCACGCCGACACGGCACTCGGTGTGACGGTGAGGCTATCGGGCACACCGGGGATACCGATCATCGGACCGGTCGGGTACTTGGCAATCTCGGATGCCTTGACCCAGGCCGGCGCGGCCGCGTTGCCGACGGCCAGCCGCGCCGACGTCAGGTTGAGCGCGGGGTACAGCCGCCCGTTGATCTTCGCGTAGACCGCGCCGGTGTCACGATTCCCAATGATCGCGGATTGGCCCACCAGGCCGGCAGGCTTCATAACGTGCAGCAGCGCCATCCAGCCGATGCCGATGAGGACGAAGACCATTGAAAGTGCTACCGCGGCTTGCTGTTTGCGGTCGTCATGCTTCATCCGCACCGAGAACCGGGTGATCGCAGCCTTCAATCTGCGGTTGTAGAACAAGTGTCCCGAATTCTGGTCTCGGTTCGAGAGATTGAGTGGCACGGTCAGTATCCTTTCGGCGGTCGATACGTATCCGCCTGCTGCACCATCGCGGCGAGGTTCTCGCCGTTACGGCTGACACCGTAGCGATGGATCACATAGTTCATCGAGGCACAGATATTGGCCACCGGATCGTAGATGTTGGTCGAGGTACCCGGTTGGTGGTAATGCGCAAAGGTGGCGGGAACCGTTTGGGCGATGCCTCGGGCGAAGCCCAGGCCTCGCCCGTCGGGCTGCATGGCCCCGGGTGTTGTCGCCGGCTCGGACCCGACCACCGACGGTCGTCCATTGGATTCCCGGGCGATCAACGTTTCATATCCGCGGATCCAATTGCGCCGACCGGCCGGATCGATGATGCCCAGTTGATCCAGCGCCGCGGCGATTCGCTGCCTGACATGCCCTGGCGTAAACGC
>DASZKQ010000262.1:0-5960 GCA_035552835.1 Mycobacterium sp.
ATCGGTCCGCACAAAGGTCAGCAGGACGTCAGCATCGTGCGCGCCTGACGTCCACACCTTTTGGCCATTGACCACGAAATGATCACCGTCACGGACCGCCTTCGTGCGCAGCGACGCCAGATCCGAACCGGCACTGGGCTCGCTCATCCCCAATGACGCGGTGATCTCGGCACGCAGGATCGGAACAGCCCAGCGTTGTTTCTGGTCATCGGTGCCGAACGAAATCAGCGACGCTGCAATGATATTGACGCCCTGCGGGTTGAAGCTGTGGTAGATCCGCCGCCGGCACAGCTCCTCCAGATAGACATACTGCTGCAAGACCGTGGCGTTGCGGCCGCCGAATTCCGGCGGCTGAGTGGGCAGCAGCCAGCCGTTGTCGAACAGCAGCCGCTGCCAGCGGCGCGCCCAAGCCGGCATGTGCGACACCGATTTCGGCCGCTCCAACCCCTCGGCAGCGGTGGCAGGCGCGTGCTCGTCGAGGAAGGCGACGAACTCCGCGCGGAATGACTCGACTTGCGCGTCAAAGGTGAGTTGCACGGTACTCCTCGGTGATCATCGCCCGGTGCTCGGCGGCCCCGCCCAGCATGAGCTCGCCCGCCTTGGCCCGCTTCAGTGCGAATTGCACGTCGTTCTCCCAGGTGAAGCCCATCGCGCCGAACAGTTGCAAGCCATGGCGAAACACCAGCGACTGGCATTCACCCGCAGCCGCTTTCGCCATTGCGGCCGCCAGGCGCCGACGCGGATCGTCCTCGGCGATCGTCAACGCTGAGTAATAGGCCAGTGCCCGCGCCCGCTCCACTGCGACGTGCATGTCGGCGGCCTTGTGTTGGACCGCCTGGAACGAGCCGATCGGCACCCCGAATTGGTGGCGGCTCCGCACGTGGTCGAGAACTAGATCCAAAATGCGTTGGCAGGCACCGACCATCGTCATCGCCATACCCATCAGCGCGATATGACGCGTCCGTTCAACATCGACACTGACCCGCGCAGTGTCAGGTAGCCGGACCCCGGTGAACGTCAGGTCGGCGACATGCAATGCCGGGTCGAACACCGCACTGCGTCGCCTGGCCACCTGCCCGGCCACCTCGGCGGCGCTGATGACGAACGCCGCGGCATCGGTCACCACCGCCAACCACTCGGCACGATCTCCGTCCAGCACATGCTTCGCCGTGCCGTCCAACATCCACGCATCGCCATCCCGGTGCGCTGTCACGCCGGTGTAGACGGCGGTTCCGGATGCCTGTGGGTCGAACCGATCGGCCGCCAACGGCGCGAACTGGCTCATCGTCGCCAAAAACGGGGTGGGATCGGTGGCGCGGCCCAGCTCTTCCAGCACGATGGCCAGCTCGACGGCGGTCTCCGGATCGTTCATCTCGGTCCAGCCGTGCTCCACGTACGCCTTCCAGACCGGGGTCGGGTCCATGTCGTCCTCGGCAACGCCTCTGACCAGCGCCGGCGGACACTGCTTGGCAACGGCATCACGCACCGTTTCCTGCCAGAGCCGCTGATCGGCGTCGAATTCCAACAGCATCCCGGCCAGCTCCTTAGATCAGTTAGCGTGCTGAAGAGAATACTATTCTCCTAATAGCACAGTGACAATCTCGCCGGAGCTTTCACCAGCTGCGCGTGCGGACAGGTCAGCGAGAACTAGGTGGTCGAAGTGGAGATCGGATTTATTGGCCTGGGCCACATGGGTTTTCCGATGGCACGGCGCCTCATTCGAGCGAATCATCGCGTCGTCGCCTTCGACACCCGTGCCGAAGCTCTGGACAAGGTCGGCGAACTCGGGGCGCAGCCGGCCTCCTCGCCAAGGGAGGTCGCCGACCTCGCTGAGACCGTGATGGCCAGCCTCCCGTCGCCCCAAGTCGCACTTGACGTCGCGACGGGTGCCAATGGCGTGGTCGAGGGCAGCAGGGTCAAGCGCTACGTCGACCTGTCAACGGTCGGCTACCAAACGGCGGTCCGGGTCCACGGTCTTCTCGCCGGACGCGGTATCGCTGCGATTGACAGCCCGGTCAGCGGCGGCGTGCGCGGAGCCGAAAACGGGACACTCGCCGTGATGGTCTCCGGCCCCCGCACGGAGTTCGACCTACTCAAGCCGGCTTTCGAGGCGATCGGCAGGCCGCTTTATATCGGTGAGACGCCTGGCTCCGCACAGACGATGAAGCTGGCCAACAATATCTTGGCGGCCACCGTCCTCGTCGCGACAGCAGAAGTCGTCGTGATGGGCGTCAAGTCCGGCTTGGACCCCGGCGTGATGATCGACGCGCTCAACGCGGGCTCTGGCGCGACGAGTGCGAGCCGTGACAAATTCCCGCGCGCGATCCTGCCGCGCACGTTCGACTACGGCTTTGCCACCGGGCTGATGGTCAAAGACGTACAGCTGTATCTCGACGAAGCAAAGGCGCTCGGTGTGCCCTTCGAGGTGGCCGAAGCGGTCGGGCGATTGTGGGACACCACCATGCGCGACGAGGGCGCCGACTCGGATTTCACCTCGGCGATCAAGCCGATCGAACGAGCCGCCGGCGTCACTGTAGGCCCAGTGGGCCCAGTGGGCGCGAGGAGCCCAAAACCGGGAGAATGATATTATCGGTAGGCAAGAACAACGCTTACACCCGATACCCGCAATTGTGACCACTACCAGGTGCGATGTTTAATCGAAACGCTTACCGGAAACCCGTTGATTGCCGATGAATGGGAATGTTAGATTGGCTAGGGTATGGCCAGCAGGCCCGACACAGTCTTGGCGCCGCGAAGGGTGGTTTAGGTGATAGAACACCCGGACGGAACTCGGACGCCCGTCATCGACGCGAGCGTGCATATCTTTTTCTCGTCCAACAAAGAGCTGCGCAACGTTCTGCGTGAGCCGTTCAAAAGCCGGGGTTTCCCCGACTACGAATCTGACTGGTACGGAACGCCGGGTGGCGAGTACGCCAACGACACCGGTGGCCGTGACATCGGCTACCCCGGCTCGAACCCGGAATTCGTTGCCGCTGAACTATTTTCGAATCGCGGCGTCGATGTTGCCGTGCTACATCCGATGAGCCGCGGCATCATGCCGGACCGACACCTGGGCAGCGCACTACATGCCGCGCACAACGAGATGATGGTGTCACGCTGGCTGGAACACAGTGAATTCGGCGACCGCTTCCGCGGCACCATACGGGTGAACCCCGACGACATCTCGGGCGCGTTGCGCGAGATCGACAGGTGGCGCCCGCACCCCCGCGTCGTCCAGATCGGCATCCCGCTGCAATCGCGCGAACTGTACGGCAAACCGCAGTTCTGGCCGCTGTGGGAAGCGGCTGCGCAGGCCGGCCTGCCGGTGGCGGTCCACATCGAAACCGGGGAGGGCATCGGATTTGCCCCGACCCCGTCGGGACACACGCTGACCTACGAGCAGTACCTGAGCTTCATGGCGCTGAACTACCTCTACCACCTGATGAACATGATCACCGAAGGTGTTTTCGAGCGCTTTCCCACGCTGAAGTTCGTGTGGGCCGACGGTGCCGCGGACTTCCTCACCCCGTTCATCTGGCGGATGGACACTTTCGGGCGACCACACCTCGAGCAGACGCCGTGGGCACCCCGCATCCCCAGCGAATACCTGCCCGGACACGTCTACTTCGTCCAAGGTCGCCTCGACGGCCCCGGTGACACCGAGTTCGCCGGCGAGTGGTTCGGCTTCACCGGAAAAGACGACATGGTCATGTTCGGCAGCAGCTATCCGCACTGGCAGAACGCGGAAGTGGCCGCACTGCCGCGCGCGCTCACCGCCGAACAACGCGAAAAAGTGTGCTGGCGCAACGCCGCGGAGCTCTACGGGATAGACATTCCGGCCGGCGTGGCTGCACAGTAGAAGGTAACTAAGGGAGACCACGATGACGCTGACACAGACTCATGAACGGATTCCCGCCGCCGAGCGCATCGCCGTTCGGTGCGTCGACTCCGACGTCCACCCGGTGCCGAAACGCGGCGAGCTGACGCCATACATTCCGGAGCCGTGGCGTAGCAAGTTCTTCCTCGACCACAAGGTCGGTGAGCTGATCTACTACGACGCTCCGGACTATGCGCACGCCTACGCCATGCGGACGGACACTTTCCCGCCGGACGGCGAATTCCCGGGCAGCGACCCGGATATGGCCTTCCGGCAGCTCATCATGGAGGCCGGTTCGGATATCGCGATCCTCGAGCCCGCCGGCCGCACACCGCGGCTACCCGAAGCCCACGCCGCGATGACCGTTGCGCTCAACGAGTGGCAGGACAAGCACTGGCTGGACAGTCACAACAACTGGCACGAGCGCTGGCGCGGGTCGATCTGCGCGGCCATCGAGGATCCTGCCAGCGCCGTCCGGGAGATCGAGAAGTGGGCCGGGCACCCCTACATGGCGCAGATTCTGATCAAAGCTGAGCCGCGCCCGTCATGGGGCCACCCGATATACGACCCGATCTGGGCGGCCGCCACCAAACACGACATCACCGTGAGCTGCCACCTGTCGCGCAGCAACTACGAGATGCTGCCCATGCCGCCGGTCGGCTTCCCCAGCTACAACCACGACTTCATGGTGACCTACTCGCTGCTGGCCGCCAACCAGGTGATGAGCCTGATCTTCGACGGCGTCTTCGATCGATTCCCAACGCTGCGGATCGTGTTCGTCGAGCATGCGTTCAGCTGGATCCTGCCGCTGATGTGGCGGATGGACGCAATTTACGAGGCCCGCAAGTCGCGGATGGAGATCAAACGCAAGCCGTCCGACTACGTCAAACACCACATCAAATTCACCACCCAGCCGTTGGACTACCCGGACGACAAGACCGAGTTGACCCGCGCGCTGGATTGGATGGAGTGCGACAAGATTCTGCTTTTCTCCTCGGACTACCCACACTGGACCTTCGACGACCCACGCTGGCTGGTCAAACACCTGCCCAAAGCGGCCCGCGACGCGGTGATGTTCAAAAACGGCATCGCGACCTATCACCTGCCTGAGACGGTCCCGGTGCTCGAGGGCCAAGTGCGGGTGTTCTGAGTTGGCCGAACAAGCCTTCGACCGGCCCGAGCCCCGGCTGGCGCAGGGCCGCGAGCACGTCGTCGCCGCCGTGGACGAGATCCCACCCGGCTCACATAAACTGGTGCCCATCGGGCGTCACGGTGTCGGCGTCTATAACGTCAACGGCACGTTCCACGCGATCGCGAACTACTGCCCGCATCAAGGCGGACCGCTGTGCTCCGGTCGCGTTCGCGGTCGAACCATCGTCGACGAAACCACCGCGGGTGACGCCGTCATGGTGCACGACCTGGAGTACATCTACTGCCCTTGGCATCAATGGGGTTTCGAGCTCGCGACCGGGACGACTGCGGTCAAGCCGGAGTGGAGCATCCGCACCTACCCGGTCCGGGTCGTCGGCAACGACGTCCTGGTGATGGCCTGACGCTAGAGGAGAAAGTCCGTGGCCTCCATCGAAATCAACGGTGGGAACGTCGTCTACGAAATCCTTGGTAAGTCAGGAGCTCTCATTGCCCTGACGCCGGGTGGCCGGTTCAGCAAAGAGATCCCCGGACTCCGTCCGCTGGCGGAAGCCTTGGTCGACGGTGGGTACCGGGTGCTGTTGTGGGACCGCCCGAATTGCGGCAAATCTGACGTCCAGTTCTACGGGCAAAGCGAATCACACATGCGCGCCGAGACGTTGCACGCCTTGGTGACCAAGCTCGGCTTCGGACCATGCATCATCGCCGGAGGCTCCGGTGGCGCAAGGGATTCGATGCTGACCACGATGCTCTATCCCGAGCTGGTCACCAAACTCGTGGTATGGAACATCGTCGGCGGTATCTACGGAACTTTCGTGCTGGGTTCGTACTACATCGTTCCCAGCATTCTGGCGGCCCGCGGAACGGGCGTCGAGGGTTTGCTGCAGGTGCCCGAGTGGCGCGAGCGTATCGAGGAGAATCCGGCCAACAAGCA
>DASZKQ010000263.1:0-2730 GCA_035552835.1 Mycobacterium sp.
GGCCGATCTGGTGCCGCGCACGTTGCAGTGGCTGCGGCCGATCGCCCCGGCATTTCGGCCGCGTTGGCGGGGCACCAGCCGCGATCAGGCGCGGCCCAACATCGCCGAGCACTATGACTTGACCAACGACCTGTTCGCGGCGTTCCTCGACGAGACCATGACCTACTCGTGCGCGCTGTTCACCCGGTTGCCGGCCCGGCCGGACGATCTGGCCGCCGCACAACGGCGCAAGATCGATCGGCTGCTCGACATGGCCGATGTCGCGCGCGGCAGCCGGGTTCTCGAGATCGGCACCGGTTGGGGCGAGTTGTGCATCGGCGCGGCCGCCCGCGGAGCGCACGTCCGCTCGGTGACCTTATCGGCCGAGCAGCAGCGCCTGGCGCGGCTTCGGGTTGCCGCGGCGGGCCTGTCCGACTCGGTCCAGATCGATCTGTGCGACTACCGCGACGTCGACGGGTGTTATGACGCCGTCGTCTCGGTCGAGATGATCGAGGCGGTGGGATACCACTCATGGCCGCGGAATTTCGCCACGCTCGAACAGCTGGTCCGCCCCGGTGGCCGGGTAGCGATCCAGGCGATCACCATGCCGCACAGCCGGATGCTGGCCAGCCGTAACACCCACTCCTGGATTCAGAAGTACATCTTCCCCGGCGGGCTCCTTCCCTCCACCCATGCCATTTCCGGTATCACCGCGCGGCGCACCGGTTTACACACCGTCGACGTGACGTCGCTGCGCCCGCATTACGCCGAAACACTGCGCCTGCGGCGGGAGCGGTTCGTGCAGCGACGAGATAGGTTGGCGCGCTTGGGCTTCGACGACGTGTTCGCACGGATGTGGGAACTTTACCTGGCGTACTCGGAGGCCGGATTCCGGTCGGGCTATCTTGACGTCTACCAGTGGACGTTCGCACGCGAGGGCCGCCGATGAACATGATGAACCTGACCAATCTCCTCGAAGTATCCGGCGCCTCGATTTTGGCGCTCGCCGTGGTGCACTCGGTCACGTTCGCCATCGGCAGGCGAATCGGCCGTTACAACGTCGTCGACGTCGCATGGGGCGTGGGCTTCGTGGCCATCGCCGCCGTCGCGGCCACGCTCGGGCACGGCGACCAGATCCGGCGATGGCTGCTGCTGGCCCTGGTGGCGATCTGGGGTCTGCGGCTGAGCTGGCACATCCAGCGCAAGACCGTAGGCAAAGGGGAGGATCCCCGCTACGCCGCCCTGCTGCGGGACGCCACGCTTGCCCAGGTCATACGCAAGGTCTTTGTGCTGCAAGGCTTCATCACCTGGTTCGTCTCAATCCCGCTGCAGCTGTCGGCGGTGACCGGTCCCACGCCCACACCGCTGACGGCGGTCACGGTGCTGGGTGTGGCCGTATGGCTGGTCGGCGTGACCTTCGAAGCGGTCGGCGATCGGCAGCTGAAGGTCTTCAAATCCGATCCGGCCAACCGCGGTGTGGTGATGGGCCGCGGCCTGTGGGCCTGGACGCGCCACCCCAATTACTTCGGCGACGCGGCGGTGTGGTGGGGATTATGGCTGATCACCATCAACGGCTGGGTGTCGCTGGCCACGGTCGGTTCACCGCTGCTCATGACCTACTTCCTGGTGTACGTGACCGGCGCGCGACTGACCGAGAAGTTGATGGCCGGCCGGCCCGGCTTCGACGAATACCGGCAACGGACAGCATTTTTCTTCCCCCAGCCACCCAGATCGGCACACCGATGACTGCCGCCGAGACGACGGCTGGCGATAGGCTACCGATCGATGACCGGACCGGCACGGCTGAGCAGGGAGCTGGACGCCCTGCTGCGCCGGGTCGCGCGCGGGGACCGCGACGCCTTCGCCGCGGTCTACGACGTCACCAAAAGCCGGGTGTTCGGACTGGTGGTACGGGTGCTGCGTGATGCCGGCTACAGCGAGGAAACCACCCAGGAGATCTATCTCGCGGTGTGGCGAAGCGCGTCGGAGTACGACCCCGCCAAGGGTTCCGCCCTCGCCTGGCTGATGACCATGGCGCACCGGCGGGCCATCGACCGGGTGCGTGCCGAGCAAGCCGGCAGCCGCCGGGAATCACGCTACGGCGCAGCCAATGTCGACCCCGTAAGCGCCGCGGCGCACGACCCGGTCGCCGACTCCGCGATCGCCGGTGACGAACGCCGCCGGGTGACCGACTGCCTGGAGGCGCTGACCGATGCGCAGCGGCAGTGCCTCGAGCTGGCCTACTACGGCGGCCTGACGTATACCGAGGTGTCGCAGCGGCTGGCCGGCAATTTGTCGACGATCAAATCGCGCATCCGCGACGCGCTGCGCGGCCTGCGCAACTGCCTGGACGTGTCATGACCGAGCCGACCGACTTCGAATTGCTCGAGCTGTCCACGCCGTATGCCCTGCATGCCATGTCAGACGAGGAGCGGGCCAACGTCGACCGCCGGGTGGCAGCCGCACCGTCGCCGGTGGCCGGCGCCTTCGCCGACGAAGTCCGTGCCGTACGCGAGACGATGGCGGTCGTGTCGGCGGCCACCGCAACCGAACCGCCGGCGCATCTGCGGACGGCGACGCTGGCGGCGGTGAAAACTCGCGATTGGCGTCAATTGAGTTGGCGTACAGCTGCTTTCGTGTCTGCGGCCGCGGCGGTCGTGGTGGGTGCCGCAGCGTTCGGCATCGGGGTGCTGATGCGGCCGGCGGCACCGTCGACGGTCGCCGAACAAGTCCTGGCGGCCCCGGACGTGC
>DASZKQ010000264.1:0-6697 GCA_035552835.1 Mycobacterium sp.
TTATCAGCCCAGAATGCGCTCAGCACCCAATTGGGGCGGCCCCGTATTGTCCCTAGACACATCGAGGCCGGCGCGATCAGCAGGGGTCAAGCCGAACCGGCCACCAATTTTGGCCATCGTCTCGATGCAGTCGCGCATGACCCGCCAGTAAGGGGACCTCACCCAGGTGTCTTTCACCGAGCCCATGGAGACATACCCACTGCCCATCAATGCACGGCATTCGTGATACAAAGCGGCGGCGTCACAGAAGACTGCGAATATGTCCGTGTCCCATGCGGAGAGCACGTTCTTGTCAATCAAGTCCGGTGCAAGACGGTCCCACACCCTCTGCGCGCCTTCCGATAGACCACGCTGGATTCGGCGGGTAATGGTTCGTTCCGATTAATGCGGTCCTCCCGTGCCTCGGACCATCGCTACCTAACCCACAAGCAATTACTCCAGCTTGCCTACTACAGCGGGGGGAGTCTTCGGACGACAACACGAGCCAGTTCGAGGCCCTCACCCTGGTAATGGGATATTGCGGGCTGCGATTCGGTGAGGCTGTCGCCCTGCGGGCAAAAGACGTGCGCGACGGCAAGATCACCGTCAGGGCCTCGGTCACCAAAGTCACCAAGAGGGGCTACGTCGAGGACACCACGAAGACGCACCGCACCCGCTGGGTACCGGTGCCCGCGTTCTTCCGGGAATTGTTGGAGTCGTATGCGTGGCGCGCAAGACGCGACCCGTCATCCAATCTCGACGTGGAGGCTGACCCTGAGCAGCTCGTTTTCCCCCGGCCGCAGTGGCGGCTACCTGACGAACTTCGAATACCGGACGCAATTCGACTTGGCGGCCAAAGACATGTGCGTACCCGGCCTCTACCCGCATGAACTGCGCCATACCTGCGCCTCTTTGGCCATCGCCGCAGGTGCGAACGTTCTGGCCGTCCAGAGGCTCCTCGGGCACGACACGGCCACTATGACGCTGGACACATACGGGCATCTGTTCTCGGACGACCTGACGAAGGTGGCGGAATCGCTGAACGACGCGGCCGGGAAAGTGGTGTGGTGAATGCGCTGCGGTATGACTGCGGTATTTCAGGGTTGGCGATGGCTCCGATTTTACTTGTTTTGCCTGCTCACTGTGCTGTGCCCTCGGTGAGATTCGAACTCACACTGGACGGGTTTTGAATCCGTTTCCTCTGCCAGTTGGGATACGAGGGCCTGCTGGCTACGGCCTCCCACCATAGAGGATGGCGATCGTGACGCGAACGTCACAACCCCGCGGTCGAGGACCGTGGCGAGCCACGACAGAATGTCGTCATGACCGGCTCCACGACCGACGTCGATACCCAAGCCTCGCGCCGGGTGCTGATCGCCGAGGATGAGGCGCTCATCCGGCTTGACTTGGCCGAGATGCTCCGCGAAGAGGGCTACGAAATCGTCGGCGAGGCCGGCGACGGCCAGGAAGCCGTCGAGCTGGCCGAAAAGCTCAGACCCGACCTGGTGATCATGGACGTCAAGATGCCGCGCCGCGACGGTATCGACGCCGCGTCGGAGATCGCCCGCAAACGCATCGCACCGATTGTGGTGCTAACCGCTTTCAGCCAGCGTGACCTCGTCGAGCGGGCACGAGACGCCGGTGCGATGGCTTACCTGGTGAAACCTTTCACCATCTCCGACCTGATCCCGTCGATTGAAGTGGCGCTGAGCAGGTTCAGCGAGGTCAGGGCGCTGGAGCGCGAAGTCGCCACCCTGTCCGACCGGCTGGAAACCCGCAAGCTCGTCGAACGAGCGAAAGGTCTGCTACAGGCCAACCAGGGCATGACCGAACCGGAGGCGTTCAAGTGGATCCAGCGCGCCGCGATGGACCGGCGGACGACGATGAAGCACGTCGCCGAGGTCGTACTGGAAACCTTCGATACGTCTAAAGACGCAGAATCGTCGGGCTAGGCGCCGTTTAGCGGGCCACGATGACCGACGAGCCGTGGCCGAACAGGCCCTGATTCGCGGTGATTCCGGCCTTGGCGCCCTCGACCTGACGGCCGGTTGCCTGGCGGCGCAGCTGCCAGGTGAGCTCGCAGACCTGTGCGATCGCCTGTGCGGGAATCGCCTCGCCGAAGCAAGCCAGCCCCCCTGACGGGTTGACCGGAATCTTCCCGCCGATCGTTGTGGCGCCGCTGCGTAGTAGCGCCTCGGCGTCGCCCTTGGCGCAAAGCCCGAGGTGCTCATACCAGTCGAGCTCCAGCGCGGTGGACAGGTCATAAACCTCGGCCAGGCTCAAATCTTCCGGCCCGATGCCGGCCTCGGTATAGGCGGCGTCGATGATCTGGTCTTTGAACGCCCGCTCCGGCGCGGCCACTACTGCAGTGGAATCCGTTGCAATATCCGGCAATTCGGGCAGGTGCTGAGGGTAGCGCGGGGTGACCGTGCTAACCGCGCGCACCGAAGGCACGCCGTTGAGCGAGCCGAGGTGTTCGCGGGCGAACTTGGCACTGGCCACGATCAGCGCCGCGGCACCGTCCGAGGTGGCGCAGATGTCCAGCAGCCGCAGCGGATCGGCCACCACCGGACTGGCCAGCACGTCTTCGACCGACGCCTCTTTACGGAACCGGGCATTAGGGTTCTGCAGGCCGTGGCGCGCATTTTTGACCTTCACCTGCGCGAAATCCTCGAGCGTGGCGCCGTAGAGATCCATCCGGCGTCGCGCCAGCAGTGCGAAGTACACCGGGTTAGTGGCGCCGATCAGATGAAACCGCTGCCAGTCCGGGTCGTTCTTCCGCTCGCCGCCGACCGGGGCGAAAAAGCCTTTCGGCGTGGTGTCGGCGCCGATCACCAGTGCGACGTCGCAGAACCCGGCGAGGATTTGTGCGCGGGCGCTTTGCAGGGCCTGCGATCCGCTGGCGCACGCTGCATAGCTCGAACTGACCGGCACACCGTTCCAGCCCAGCTTCTGCGCGAACGTCGACCCGGCGACGAAACCCGGATAGCCGTTGCGAATCGTGTCCGCGCCGGCCACCAATTGAATCTCCCGCCAGTCCAGGCCGGCCTCGCCCAGCGCGGCACGAGCTGCGGCCACACCGTATTCGGTGAAGTCGTTACCCCATTTGCCCCAGGGGTGCATCCCGGCGCCGAGGAGGTAGACCGGTTCACTGCTCATGCGATCCTCCAGGCGTAGACGATGCGCTCGACGCCGTCGTCGTCAACGAAGAGCGGCATAGTGGTCAGCTCCATCTCCAGGCCAACTTTCAGGTCAGCGGCCAGGGTGCCGTCCACCACCTTGCCAAGCACGATCAGACCTTCGTCGGCCAACTCCACCGCGGCAACGGCGAACGGTTCGAACGGATCGGGGGAAGGGTAGGGCGGCGGCGGTGCATACCGGTTTTCGGTGTAGCTCCACAGCTTTCCGCGCCGCGACAGCGGCACTTGGTCGAGCTGGTCACCGTCGCAGGCGGGGTTGGGGCAATTGTTGGCTCGCGGCGGGAAGACGTAGGTGCCGCATTGTGGACATTTCGCGCCGATCAGATGCGGCGCGCCGGTGTCGTCGGCGGCGAACCAGCCGTCGATTGCCGGTTCTTGACGTGTAGCTCCTGGCATTCGGCCAGCGTACCGACAACGTCCGCAAAACTGAAACGTGTTGCAGTTTTGCCGGGGTGGACGTGGTGTCAGGACCAGTGCCTAGAGTTAAGGCCGTGAGCCCAGCCAAGACCGCGAGCGCTAAAGCGCAATCCGGCGAGGCCGCTGACGACAAGGCGACGTTGATGCTGCTGGACGGCAATTCGTTGGCGTTTCGGGCCTTCTACGCGCTGCCTGCCGAGAATTTCAAGACCCAGGGCGGCCTGACCACCAATGCGGTGTACGGGTTCACCGCCATGCTGATCAACCTGTTGCGTGACGAATCGCCCACCCATGTGGCCGCAGCCTTCGACGTGTCACGGCAGACCTTTCGCTCCGAGCGCTACCCGGAGTACAAGGCCAACCGGTCGTCCACCCCCGATGAATTTCACGGCCAGATCGATGTCACCAAGGAAGTCCTTGCGGCACTGGGCATTACGGTGCTGGCCGAGCCGGGCTTCGAAGCCGACGACCTGATCGCGACATTGGCCAGCCAGGCCGAAAAGGAAGGCTACCGGGTACTGGTGGTCACCGGTGACCGCGATTCGTTGCAGCTTGTCTCCGACGACGTGACGGTGCTCTATCCCCGCAAAGGCGTCAGCGAGCTGACTCGCTTCACTCCGGCGGCAGTGGTCGAGAAGTACGGGCTGACGCCTGAGCAATACCCCGACTTCGCCGCGCTGCGCGGCGACCCGAGCGACAACTTGCCCGGCATTCCGGGGGTGGGCGAGAAGACAGCGTCGAAATGGATCACCGAATACGGCTCGCTGCAAGCGTTGGTCGACAACGCAGACTCGGTGCGCGGCAAGGTGGGCGACGCACTGCGGGCGCATCTGGCCAGCGTGGTGCTCAATCGGGAGCTCACTGACCTGGTCCGGGACGTGCCGTTGGCGCAGACGCCGGACACGCTGCGGATGCAGCCGTGGGACCGCGATCAGATTCACCAGTTGTTCGACCAGCTGGAATTCCGGGTGCTGCGGGACCGGCTGTTCGACACGCTGGCTGCCGTCGAGCCCGAGGTCGACGAGGGATTCGACGTGCGCGGGGGAGCGCTGGAACCCGGCACGGTCGGGCAGTGGCTGGCCGAGCACGTCGCCGACGGGCACCGATCGGGGCTGGCGGTGGTGGGCACGCATCTGCCCTACGACGGCGACGCGACCGCGCTGGCTATCGCCGCCGCCGACGGCGACGGCGGCTACATCGACACCACGACCTTGACACCCGACGACGACTCCGCGCTGGCGGCGTGGCTCGTCGATCCCGAGAAGCCGAAAGCACTGCACGAGGCCAAGTTGGCCATCCACGACCTCGCCGGGCGCGGCTGGACGCTGAACGGGGTCAGCTCGGACACCGCGCTGGCCGCCTACCTGGTCCGTCCGGGACAGCGCAGCTTCACCCTGGACGACCTGTCACTGCGCTACTTGCGTCGCGAGCTACGAGCGGAAACGTCTGAACAGCAGCAACTTTCACTGCTTGACGACACCGACGGGATCGATGACCAAGCCGTGCAGACCGCTGTGCTGCGCGCCCGCGCGGTGGTGGACCTGGCTGATGCGCTGGACGCCGAACTGGCCCGCATAGACTCCACCTCACTGCTGGCCGAGATGGAACTGCCCGTGCAACAGGTGTTGGCGGGTATGGAGGCCGCGGGTATCGCCGTCGCTCTGGACCAATTAACCGAACTGCAAAGCCAATTCGGCGACCAGATCCGTGATGCCGCCGAGGCGGCGTACGCGGTGATCGGAAAGCAGATAAACCTCGGCTCGCCAAAACAGTTGCAGGTAGTGCTGTTTGACGAGCTAGAGATGCCCAAGACCAAGCGGACGAAGACCGGATACACCACCGACGCGGATGCACTGCAGTCGCTGTTCGACAAGACCGGGCATCCATTCCTGCAGCATCTGCTTGCGCACCGCGACGTGACCCGGCTGAAGGTGACCGTCGATGGGCTGCTGAATTCGGTGGCCGGCGATGGCCGTATCCACACTACGTTCAACCAAACGATCGCAGCGACCGGCAGGCTTTCCTCGACCGAACCCAACCTGCAGAACATTCCGATCCGCACCGACGCCGGCCGCCAGATCCGCGACGCTTTTGTTGTCGGTAACGGAGGCGGTGCCGCATACACCGAATTGATGACGGCCGACTACAGCCAGATCGAAATGCGGATCATGGCTCACCTGTCCGGTGACGCGGGCCTCATCGAGGCGTTCAACACCGGCGAAGACCTGCACTCGTTCGTCGCGTCCCGGGCGTTCGGGGTGCCGATCGAGGAGGTGACCGGCGAGCTGCGCCGCCGCGTCAAGGCGATGTCGTACGGGCTGGCCTACGGGCTGAGCGCCTACGGCCTGGCGGCCCAGCTGAAGATCTCCACCGAAGAGGCCAAAGTTCAAATGGATCAGTACTTCGCCCGGTTCGGCGGAGTGCGGGACTACCTGATGGACGTCGTCGAACAGGCCCGCAAGGACGGCTACACCTCCACGGTGTTGGGACGGCGGCGCTATCTGCCCGAGCTGGACAGCAGCAACCGCCAGGTGCGCGAGGCCGCCGAGCGGGCGGCGCTCAACGCGCCGATCCAGGGCAGCGCGGCCGACATCATCAAGGTGGCCATGATCGAGGTCGACACGGCGCTCAAGGCGGCGGGGCTGGCGTCTCGGATGCTGCTGCAGGTCCACGACGAACTGCTGTTCGAAGTGGCCGACGGTGAGCGGGAGCGGCTTGAGGCATTAGTACGCGAGAAGATGGGCGGCGCATACGCGCTTGACGTGCCGCTGGAGGTCTCGGTGGGCTATGGCTGCAGCTGGGATACCGCCGCGCATTAGCGCCGAGCGTGCAGCCACGGCGAAATTCCGGCGAGCGATTTTCCGCCACAAGTTCACGCTCGGCGCGCACAGGCCGAGTTTGGCCAGCGTGTGCCCAGTCGAGTAGCCTCGACGGGTAACCCGCTTTATCCCTACGACCCCAACCTGTCCGGAGCAACCCAACAATATGCCGAGTCCCACCGTCACCTCGCCGCAAGTAGCCGTCAACGACATTGGCTCGAGCGAGGATTTTCTCGCCGCCATCGATAAAACAATCAAGTACTTCAACGATGGCGACATCGT
>DASZKQ010000265.1:0-6540 GCA_035552835.1 Mycobacterium sp.
TCTTTACGCACGACGTCAGGCGGGCCGGTGACCGCGCCGGTTCCCTGCGCGAGGTGGACGGCCACCGTCTGCTTGGTGTTGACCAAGTTGACCAGCACGGTGCCGTCCAACGCCGCACAGCCGGCCACACCCGGGCGGTCCGGCCACGTCCACACCGTGGACACCTTCGAGTCCTTGGTAATGCGCTGCAACCGGTCGGCTGTGGGAGCGCGGTCGAGGACGTAGAGCGAGCCGTCGACCGGGTCGGTGCACAGTCCGCCGCCGGCGCCAATGCCACTGAGCGCTGTGGTGGGCGGTGCCTGGTTGAGCGTCGTCGGCTGCTCGATACGGATGACTTTGCCGGCCAACGATGCAGGATCGGCGGCCATCGCCGGGTTGCCGGCATCACCGGCGAGCACGACCAGCGTGGTGGGGCTGGTGAAGAGCAGCGCGCCGGTGTTGCCGGCGGCGCCTTTCGGAATCCCGGTCAAGATGTCCTTCGGGATATCGCCGTCAGCGATGCGGATAACCCGATTGTCGGTGGGCGTGCTGACGTAGGCGTACATCAGCCGGTCTTGTGAGTAGGTCGGTGAGAGCACGATGTCCATCAGCCCGCCGTCGCCGGACGGGTCGACCGGGATGACGGTCTTCACCTTCGGCTCGGCGCTGACCGACACCTCTTTGACGGCGCCGGTGGTCCGCTCGGCGACCAATGCCGACTTGCTGTCAGGCTGCATCAGCAGGCCGCTGGTGCTTTCCAGGCAGCCCTGCATCACCCCTGGTGCGGGGCACTGTTTGGGGAATGGCTTGTCAGGCAGCGGTGGTGGCGGGGGAGGCGTCGAACTTGGCGGTGCATGACGTTCGGGCTCCGTGGTGAACGGCTGCGACTGGGCATTGTTGAATTGCGCGCAACCGGCCAAAACCAGCAGCGTTGAGCAGAGCGCGGCCACCCCGCGCCACCCCGACCACCGCGACTGCATAGCAGCCAGATTACGGATATCTCGGCTTGGCTGCCCGCGACGGGGTGCCGCGCGTCTTGAAGTATTTGCCCGCAAACAAGGAGCCGCGTGCGGCGACACGCTAACCGGCACAGCGAAGGCGCCGCTCAAATCCCCAATTCGGGCCGAGTTGCCCTTACCCTGACACGAGTGACCAGTCAATCGAATGACTCACATTGGCAGCGGCCGGAGGATTCCGCGGTGCCAACTCCGGTGCGGCCGGCCTCAGCGAGCCTGGTCGACCCGGAGGACGACCTGCCGTCAGCCACCTATGCAGGCGATTTCGAGACGACCTTGATCCCGCACTACGACTCCAGCGACTCCGGCAGTGTCCGTTCGTCCAGCTCAGGATACGGGGTGATGGGCGCCCATGAGCCGTTGCCCTACCAGCCGCAATCCACCGGCCGGCACTCGGCGTTTGGCTCTGAGGAGATCGACGAGCATGAGCAGCACGACGACGAGCGTGTGCGCGCCGCCCACCGCCGCGGCACACAGCATCTCGGTCTGCTGATCCTGCGGGTCGGCCTGGGCGCGGTATTCGTCGCGCATGGGCTGCAGAAGCTGTTCGGTTGGTGGGGCGGGCAGGGACTGCACGGATTCAAGGACTCGCTGTCCGATATCGGCTACCAGCACGCCGACATCCTCACCTACTGCGCCGCCGGCGGCGAGATTGCCGCCGGGTTGCTGCTGGTCCTGGGGCTATTCACCCCGCTGGCCGCCGCGGGCGCACTGGCCTACCTGATCAACAGCCTCCTCGCCGGGATGTCGGCTCAGCACCATGGGAAGTCGTTGCCGTTTTTCCTGCCGAACGGACACGAGTACGAGATCACCCTGATCGTGATGGCCGCCGCCGTGATCCTGGTCGGGCCCGGACGCTACGGATTCGACGCCGGTCGCGGTTGGGCGCGACGGCCGTTTATCGGGTCTTTTGCGGCGCTGGTACTGGGCATCGGTGCTGGCATCGCCCTGTGGGTGCTGCTCAACGGCGCCAACCCGGTGACCTGAGTGACGTTGACCCGGATCAGCTGTACGGATTAGGCACTCGACCGCCGCTGGCCTCGGTCAATTGCGGCAGGGTTGCGAAGGTGACCGCGGGCAACCGCAACTGGCCGCCGTTTTTGAGCTGGGCGCGCGCCCAGGAGCCCTTGCTGAACCGCAGTCCGTCGATGTCTTCCCAGCGCACCGCGCGGCTGCCGAGCAGCGTGCGCACCGTCACGCCGTCTTGGTCGGCCTGCGTGCGAAGCCGAAAGATCAACGCCGACAAGACCACCGGAATGATCAGCAGCGGTGCGGTCACCGGCCAGGTCAAGACCGGCACCAGCAGCCCGAGAGCGAAAAAACCCACCGCGAAGTGGGCCATCGGTGAAATGTTGACCACCACCGGCGGTGTTTCCAGCGAATCTTGCGCCACACTGGCATCATGTCATCCCGCGAGATTGCACTGAGGGCTGTGGCTCGGCGGAAATCACGACCTTGTGTGCAATCTCAACGATCGGGAAGCGTGCGAAGCCAAATTTGACTGCTGACCTGTGCGGAGGCTACCGTCAACCGTTATGGACAGCCGTGGAATGCTCGTAGTAATTGGTCGGCGCGTTGGTGGCTGACTAGCCCACGCCGGGATAGCTTTCGAGCACCAACGCGCAACCCTCGTGCAGCCGCTGAGCTGGCGGGGGTTTTTTGTTGTCAATGTTCCGAAACCAACAATGAAGACCTAAAGAGGAACCAGTGAGCGCTCCCACTACGCGACAGCAACAGCCGTCGCAACCCGTCAACGGCACCCGGGCCAAAGCAAAGACGCCCGCGCCGCAACCTAAACACGTTGCGCCACAACAACTCACCGGCGCACAGTCGGTGATCAGGTCGTTGGAAGAGCTCGACGTCGACGTCATCTTCGGAATCCCGGGTGGCGCTGTATTACCGGTCTATGACCCGCTGTTCGACTCGCAGAAGCTGCGCCATGTGCTGGTTCGCCACGAGCAGGGCGCGGGCCACGCTGCCAGCGGCTACGCACACGCGACCGGGAAAGTCGGCGTCTGCATGGCCACCTCGGGTCCCGGCGCCACCAACTTGGTGACTCCGCTGGCCGACGCGCAGATGGACTCCGTCCCGGTGGTCGCCATCACCGGACAGGTCGGCCGTGCGCTGATCGGGACCGACGCCTTCCAGGAGGCTGACATCTCCGGCATCACCATGCCGATCACCAAACACAACTTCCTGGTCCGCAACGGCGACGACATTCCCCGGGTGCTGGCCGAGGCCTTCCATATCGCGTCCACCGGACGGCCCGGGGCGGTGCTCGTCGATATCCCCAAAGACGTGCTGCAGGGCCAGTGCACTTTCAGCTGGCCGCCGCACATGGACCTGCCCGGCTATAAGCCGAACACCAAACCGCACAACCGTCAGATCCACGAGGCCGCCAAGTTGATCGCCGCCGCGCGCAAGCCTGTGCTCTACGTCGGTGGCGGCGTCATCCGTGGCGAGGCCACCGAGCAGCTGCGCGAATTGGCCGAGCTGACCGGCATTCCGGTGGTGACCACGCTGATGGCGCGCGGAGCGTTCCCGGACAGCCACCGGCAGCACCTGGGCATGCCCGGCATGCACGGCACGGTGGCCGCGGTGGCGGGGCTGCAGCGCAGCGACCTGTTGATCGCACTGGCAACCCGTTTCGACGACCGGGTGACCGGGAAGCTCGACTCGTTCGCCCCCGAGGCCAAGGTCATCCACGCCGACATCGACCCCGCCGAGATCGGCAAGAACCGAAACGCCGATGTTCCGATCGTTGGTGACGTCAAAGCCGTCATCACCGATCTGATCGAGGCGCTGCGCCACGACAGGGGTACGAGCACCGCCGGAATCTCAGACATCGCCGCCTGGTGGGAGTACTTGGACGGGGTGCGGGCCACTTACCCGTTGAGCTACGGTCCGCAAAGCGACGGCAGCCTGAGCCCCGAGTACGTGATCGAGAAGCTGGGTGAGATCGCCGGCCCCGATGCCGTGTACGTTGCCGGTGTCGGCCAGCACCAGATGTGGGCCGCACAGTTCATCAAGTATGAAAAGCCGCGCACCTGGTTGAATTCCGGCGGGCTGGGCACCATGGGTTTCGCCATCCCGGCGGCCATGGGCGCCAAGATCGCTTGCCCGGATGCAGAAGTCTGGGCAATCGACGGCGATGGCTGCTTTCAGATGACCAACCAGGAATTGGCCACCTGCGCGATCGAGGGCGCGCCGATCAAGGTTGCGCTGATCAACAACGGCAACCTGGGCATGGTGCGGCAATGGCAGTCGCTGTTTTATCAGGAGCGCTATTCGCAGACCGACCTGGCCACCCACTCGCACCGCATCCCGGACTTCGTTAAGTTGGCCGAGGCGCTGGGCTGCGTCGGATTGCGTTGCGAGCGTGCAGAAGACGTCGTCGACGTCATCAACCAGGCACGGGCGATCAACGACCGGCCAGTGGTGATCGACTTCGTCGTCGGCGCCGACGCACAGGTGTGGCCGATGGTTGCCGCCGGAACCAGCAACGACGAGATCCAGGCCGCCCAAGGCATCCGCCCGCTTTTCGACGACGAATCCGAAGGGCACGCCTGATGATCGGATCGACAAAGACGCACACGTTGTCGGTGCTGGTCGAAGACAAACCCGGTGTGCTCGCCCGGGTGGCTGCGCTGTTCTCGCGACGCGGGTTCAACATCGAATCGCTTGCGGTCGGAGCCACCGAACAGAAAGACATGTCGCGGATGACGATCGTCGTCTCCGCCGAGGAAACACCGCTCGAGCAGATCACCAAGCAGCTCAACAAGCTCATCAACGTCATCAAGATCGTGGAGCAGGATGACCACAATTCGGTGGCTCGGGAGTTGGCGCTGATCAAGGTGCGGGCCGACGCCGGCACTCGCAGCCAAGTCATCGAAGCGGTTAACTTGTTCCGCGCCAAGGTGATTGATGTGTCGCCGGAATCGTTGACCATAGAAGCGACCGGTGACCGCGGCAAGTTGGAGGCGCTGCTGCGGGTGCTGGAGCCCTTCGGCGTCCGCGAGATCGTCCAGTCCGGCCTGGTATCGCTGTCCCGCGGGCCACGCGGCATCGGCACGGCCAAATAATCAGTCGAATCAGAGAGCCTAGAGAAAAAGGAGACATTCAGGTGGCTTTGGAGATGTTCTACGACGACGATGCGAATCTGTCGATCATTCAGGGCCGCAAGGTCGGCGTCATCGGGTACGGCAGCCAGGGGCACGCACACTCCCTGAGCCTGCGCGATTCCGGCGTCCAGGTGCGTGTCGGGCTCAAGGAGGGCTCGAAGTCCCGGGCCAAGGTAGAGGAGCAGGGCCTCGACGTCGACACGCCCGCCGAGGTGGCCAAGTGGGCCGACGTCATCATGCTGCTGGCACCCGACACCGCGCAGGCGGATATCTTCAAAAACGACATCGAGCCGAACCTGAAGTCTGGCGATGCGCTGTTCTTCGGTCACGGCCTTAACATCCACTTCGACTTGATCAAGCCGCCCGGCGACGTCACAGTGGCGATGGTCGCGCCGAAGGGCCCGGGGCACTTGGTTCGTCGCCAATTTGTCGACGGCAAGGGCGTGCCCTGCCTGATCGCCGTCGACCAAGACCCGACCGGTAACGGCGAGGCGCTGGCGCTGTCCTACGCCAAAGGCATCGGCGGCACCCGCGCCGGCGTCATCAAGACGACCTTCAAAGACGAGACCGAGACCGATCTGTTCGGCGAGCAGGCCGTATTGTGCGGCGGCACCGAGGAATTGGTCAAGACGGGTTTCGATGTGATGGTCGAGGCGGGCTACCCGCCGGAGATGGCGTACTTCGAGGTGCTGCACGAGCTCAAGCTCATCGTCGACTTGATGTACGAGGGCGGGATCGCCCGGATGAACTACTCGGTCTCCGACACCGCTGAGTTCGGCGGATACCTGTCGGGTCCGCGCGTCATCGACGCCGACACGAAGGAGCGAATGCGCGGCATCCTGCGCGACATTCAGGACGGCAGCTTCGTCAAGAAGCTGGTCGCCAACGTGGAGGGCGGTAACAAGCAGCTCGAGCAATTGCGCAAGGAAAACGCCGAGCACCCCATCGAGGTCGTCGGCAAGAAGCTGCGCGACCTGATGAGTTGGGTGGATCGCCCGATCACCGAAACGGCTTAGCAACTGTCGCCTTAGGGCGGGTCTACGCGGACGCCCAACACGGGTTGCCGGATCTCACCGTTGCTGAACGCGGCGCACCATGGTCGGTGCCCGCGGTCGTCGGGCCACACCAGTTGTAATGCTCGCAGGGCAGGGCCGTAGAAAGCCACCGCTACGTTCATGTGCGCATCGGGATGCTGCGCCTGAACAACCTCGAGTAGTACTTCACCGCCTATTAAGATCCGCTCGCCCGGAATCGGCCTTCCGCCGTTTACCAGATACTCGGCGACGCTGTTGAGTATCCGCGCCGCGCGCTGCGGTGGCAGACCTGTGATCAACAATTCGGGCAGGCCGCGCTTGTGCAAACCGACCGTGTAGGCGTACGGCGCACGGTCGCTTTCCACGAATTGCACGATCCAGCCCTGCTTT
>DASZKQ010000266.1:0-8039 GCA_035552835.1 Mycobacterium sp.
CACGCCCTGCTGGACGGCGGTGTCTACCCGCCGTGCAGCGCCTTTGAGGCGTGGTTCGTCTCCGCGGCGCTCGATGACGCCGCCTTCGCCCGGATCGCCGAGGTGTTGCCGGCGGCCGCCGCCGCAGCCAAGGAGAGCACACCTGATGCCTGAACAGACCCGAATTCATTTGGTGCGCCACGGCGAGGTGTGCAACCCCGAGGGCGTGCTCTATGGCAGGCTGTCCGGATTCCGGTTGTCCGACAAGGGGATTGCGCAAGCCGAAGCGGTGGCCGAGGCGCTGGCCGACCGCGACATCGTCGCGGTTATCGCCTCCCCGCTGCAGCGGGCGCAGGAGACCGCCGCGCCCATCGCCGCCCGCCACGGCCTGACCGTGGACACCGACCCGGATCTTATCGAGTCGACAAACTTCTTCCAAGGCAAGCGATTAGGACCGGGCGACGGCGCCTGGCGCGACCCGCGGGTCTGGTGGCAACTGCGCAATCCGTTCAAGCCGTCGTGGGGTGAACCGTACAAGGAAATAGCGGCCCGGATGACGACCGCGGTGGATAAGGCCCGGGCTCGGGCCGCCGGTCATGAGGCAGTCTGCGTCAGCCACCAGCTGCCGATATGGACGGTGCGGCTCGCATTGACCGGCCAGCGGCTTTGGCACGACCCGCGCCGCCGCCAGTGCGCGGTCGGGTCGGTGACCTCGTTGGTGTTCGACGGTGACCGGCTGGTCGACGTCTTGTACAGCGAGCCGGCGGGCGGTTGAGCATGTGGCGGCTGTCATTCGTCGCCGCGGCGGTGGCGGGCCTGGTGGTCGGCTGCTCCAGCGGCGATGACGCGGTGGCTGCGGGCGGCACCTTCGAATTCGTCGCTCCCGGCGGCAAAACCGACATCTACTACGACCCGCCCAACCACCGGGGCCGGCCTGGACCGGTCGCCGGGTCAGAGTTGATGGACCCGTCGCGCACCGTGTCGGTCGACGACTTCGCCGGCCGCGTCGTCGTCCTCAACGTCTGGGGCCAGTGGTGCGGGCCGTGCCGCGCGGAGGTCACCCAGCTGCAGCAGGTGTACAACGCCACCCGCGCCAACGGCGTCACGCTGCTGGGCATCGACGTGCGCGACAACAGCCGCCAGGCGGCTCAGGACTTCGTCAAAGACCGCAATATCACGTTTCCGTCGATCTACGACCCGGCGATGCGCACCATGATCGCCTTCGGCGGCAAGTACCCCACCACCGTCATCCCGTCCACCTTGGTGCTTGACCGCCAACACCGGGTCGCTGCGGTGTTTCTGCGTGAGCTGCTCGCTGCGGATCTGCAGCCGGTGGTCCAACGGATTGCCGCCGAGCAATGACCGGCTTCACCGAAATCGCTTCTGCCGGACCGATATTGCTGGCGCTGGCGGTGTGCTTGCTGGCCGGGCTGGTGTCGTTCGCCTCGCCGTGCGTGGTGCCGCTGGTACCGGGTTACCTGTCGTACCTGGCCGCCGTCGTCGGCGTCGATGAGGCGGTGCAACCACCGCCCGTTGCGCGCTGGCGGGTCGCGGGGTCGGCGGCGTTGTTCGTCGCCGGGTTCACCGTGGTGTTTCTGCTCGGCACGGTCGCCGTGCTGGGCATGACCACCACGATGATCACCGATCAGCTGCTGCTGCAACGGGTCGGCGGCGCGCTGACCATCCTGATGGGCCTGGTGTTCGTGGGCTACGTTCCGGCGCTGCAGCGTCAGCTCCGGTTCGCACCGCGGCAGTTGTCGACGGTGGCCGGAGCGCCGCTGCTGGGTGCAGTTTTCGCGCTGGGGTGGACGCCGTGCCTTGGGCCGACGTTGACCGGGGTGATCACCGTCGCTTCGGCCACCGACGGTGCCAGCGTGGCGCGCGGAATCGCGTTGACGATTGCCTACTGCCTGGGCCTGGGCATCCCGTTCGTGCTGCTGGCGCTGGGGTCGGCTGCCGCCGTCGCCGGTCTGGACTGGCTGCGCCGGCACACCCGGGCGCTGCAAATCTTCGGTGGCATGCTGCTGGTCGCGGTCGGTGTCGCACTGGTCAGCGGCGGGTGGAACGACTTCATCTCGTGGCTGCGGGAAGCGTTCGTGTCTGACGTGAGGTTGCCGATTTGACCCGGCCAGTTCCCCTGCTCGCCCAAAGGGTCCGCAACACCTGGCGCGCGCTGACCTCGATGGGCACCGCGCTGGTGCTGCTGTTCCTGCTGGCCCTGGGCGCGATGCCCGGCGCGCTGCTGCCGCAACGCAGCCTCAACGCCGGCAAGGTCGCCGATTACCTGACGGCCCACCCGCTGATCGGGCCGTGGCTGGACCGACTGCAGGCGTTCAACGTGTTCGGCAGCTTCTGGTTCACCGCGATCTACACGCTGCTGTTCGTGTCCTTGGTGGGCTGCCTGACGCCACGGATGATCGAGCACGCCCGCAGCCTGCGAGCCACCCCGGTGCCGGCTCCCCGCAATCTGGCCCGGCTGCCCAAGCACGCCACCGCCACGCTCGTCGGCGAACCCGAGCAGCTGGCGTCGACCATGGCCGAGCGACTGCGGGGCTGGCGCAAAGTGATCCGCAACGGCGAGGCCCTGGAAATCTCTGCCGAGAAGGGCTACCTGCGCGAATTCGGCAACTTGGTGTTTCATTTCTCGCTGGTGGGGCTGCTTGTTGCGGTGGCCGCCGGCAAACTGTTCGGCTACGAGGGCAACGTCGTCGTGATCGCCGACGGCGGTCCCGGTTTCTGCTCGGCGTCGCCTGCCGCGTTCGACTCGTTCCGGGCCGGCAACACCGTCGACGGCACATCGCTTCATCCAATCTGCTTGCGCGTCAACGACTTTGCCGCACACTACCTGGCGAACGGGCAGGCCACGTCGTTCGCCGCCGACATCGACTACCAGGCCGGCCGCGACCTCGCGAACAACAGTTGGCGTCGCTACCGGCTGGAGGTCAACCACCCGCTGCGCGTCGGCGGCGACCGGGTCTACCTGCAGGGCCACGGCTATGCGCCGACATTCACTGTGACCTTCCCCGACGGGCAGACCCGCACCTCGACGGTGCAATGGCGACCTGACAACCCCCGCACGCTGCTGTCTTCGGGCGTGGCGCGTATCGACCCGCCGGCCGGCGCCTATCCCGACGCCGCCGAACGTCGTAAACACCAGATCGCCATCCAGGGTCTGCTCGCGCCGACCGAGCAGCTCGAGGGAGCCCTGCTGTCGTCGAGCTTTCCCGCGCTGAACGCCCCAGCCGTCGCCGTCGACATCTACTCCGGTGACTCCGGTCTGGACACCGGTCGGCCGCAGTCGCTGTACACCCTGGATCCGCGTCTCATCGACCAGCACCGGCTCACCAGAGCCAAGCGCGTCAACCTGCGCGTGGGCGAACAGGTGCGAATCGATCAAGGTCCGGCGGCCGGCACCGTCGTGCGTTTCGACGGCGCCGTCCCGTTCGTCAACCTGCAGGTCTCGCACGACCCCGGGCAGATTTGGGTGCTGGTATTCGCGATCACGATGATGGCCGGGCTGGTGGTGTCGCTGCTGGTGCGTCGACGGCGGATATGGGTTCGGCTCACACCGACCGCGGCCGGTACGGTGAACGTCGAGCTAGGCGGCCTGGCGCGGACGGACAACTCCGGCTGGGGCGACGAATTCGAGCGGCTCGTCGACCGGTTGCAGGACGGATTGCAAACGCCGGCAGTCGCGCCTAGCGAGCCCGTCGGGACCGGAAGGAGCCGCCAATGAATCGCGCCGACGACGATAAAGCCGGCACAGCCGGCGGTGAGGAGTGGCGCCAATGAACACAGCGCACGTCAATTTGGACCTGGCGCGCAATTCGGATTGGGCGTTCACTTCCGCGGTGGTGGTGCTGGTGGCGGCCTTGTTGCTGCTTGCCGTCGAACTCGCCTATGCCCGCAGCCGGCCTGCCGAACGTGAGTTGGTGAGCGCCGGATCGGTGGCTGGGTCGACTGCCCGCCTCGCCCCCGCAAGCGGGGGGACCCCCACCCCGGGCCATCGCGGCCCGCATCGTCGCCGGGCGGACAGCGCGACGCCGGGCGTCGTGCTGGACGCCCCGCGGCGGACGTTCGACGAACGCGTGGGGCGGGCCGGGCTGCTCCTGGTCTACGCCGGCATCGGACTATTGCTGCTCTGCATCGTGCTGCGCGGTCTGGCCACGATGCGGGTGCCGTGGGGCAACATGTACGAGTTCATCAACCTGACCTGCTTTTGCGGCCTGGCCGCCGGCGCGATCGTGTTGCGCCGACCGCAGTACCGTCCGCTGTGGGTTTTCTTGCTGCTGCCGGTACTGATTTTGCTGACGGTGTCGGGTCGCTGGCTCTACACCAACGCCGCACCGGTGATGCCCGCGCTGCAGTCCTACTGGCTGCCCATCCACGTGTCGGTGGTCAGCCTGGGTTCGGGGGTGTTCCTGGTGGCGGGGGTGGCCAGCATCCTGTTCCTGCTGCGGACCTCTCGGCTGGGCGAGCCGGATACCCCGGGAGCGTTTGCTCGGATGGTGCAGCGGCTGCCCGACGCGCAAACGCTGGATCGGATCGCCTACCGGACCACGATCTTCGCGTTCCCGGTGTTCGGCTTCGGTGTGATCTTCGGCGCGATCTGGGCCGAGCAGGCCTGGGGCCGGTATTGGGGGTGGGATCCCAAGGAGACGGTGGCGTTCATCGCTTGGGTGGTTTACGCCGCCTACCTGCATGCACGGTCGACGGCGGGCTGGCGGGACAGGAAGGCCGCCTGGATCAACGTGGTCGGTTTCGTGGCCATGGTGTTCAACCTGTTCTTCGTCAACCTGGTGACGGTTGGCCTGCACTCCTATGCTGGGGTGGGCTAGGCCGACATCGGGGGATTCGCCTAACAGGACCGTTCGTCAACAAGTGACCCGAATGTTGCAACAAGGGGAAAGTGCACGTGTCTGACCATCCGACGCAGAACGCGAATCCGGGAGTGTCGCGCGGTCGCGAAGACCATCCGACCACCGAGTTGCCGCCGCACCAGCCGCCACCACCGCCATCACCGCCCGCTGACGAGCCGCCGACCAGGGCGTTTGCCGGATTCCGCACCGAGCGGCGCTTCAGCGAGTCCGCGACACGGGGCGTGCCGCCCCCCGAAACTCGCGTCGAACCGCGGGCGTGGGCAGCCACGCCGTACCAAGGACTGCCGCGGGTCGTCGATTCGCCGTCGCAGAACTACGGTGGCTACTACAGCGGCCAGCCGTCGGCCGGGCAGGCGAACACGGGCTACCGGCAGGCCGTGCACCCGCCGTCGCCGTATCCGGAACTATCCACCAGCACCCTGTTGCGGCAGGTCAAGCCGGCGCCATCGGAAGGTTGGCGTCGGTGGCTGTACGTCTTGTCGGGACAGCTGATCAACGTCGGCGAAAGCCCCCGGGTGATGCGCTACAACGATCTGACCGTGCAGGTCAACAGGCCGCTGCGGGGTTGCTACCGCATCGCGATGCTGTCGCTGAAGGGCGGCGTCGGCAAAACGACCATCACCGCCTCCCTGGGGGCGACTTTCGCGTCGATTCGCGGAGACCGGGTCGTGGCCGTGGACGCCAACCCCGATCGCGGCACGCTGAGTCAAAAAGTGCCGCTAGAGACCCCGGCCACCGTGCGCCACCTGTTGCGCGACGCCGAGGGTATCGAGCGTTACAGCGATGTTCGCAGCTACACCTCGCAGGGCCCGAGCCGGTTGGAAGTGCTGGCCTCGGAGAGCGATCCGGCCATGTCTGACGCGTTCAGCGCCGAGGACTACTCGCAGACGCTGGAAATCCTGGAGCGGTTCTACGGCCTGGTGCTCACCGACTGCGGGACCGGGCTTTTGCATTCGGCGATGACGTCGGTGCTGTCGAAGGCCGACGCTCTGATCGTGATCAGCTCGGGATCGATCGACGGCGCGCGCAGTGCCTCAGCGACCCTGGACTGGCTCGACGCGCACGGCCACGAGGATCTGGTGCGCAACTCGATCGCGGTCATCAACGCGGTGCGGCCGCGGTCGGGCAAGGTCGACATGCAGAAGGTGGTCGATCACTTCTCGAGGCGGTGCCGTGCGGTGCGCCTGGTGCCGTTCGATCCGCATCTCGAGGAGGGCGCGGAGATCAGCCTGGACCGGCTGAAGCGAGAAACGCGGGAAGCGCTCATCGAACTGGCAGCCGTTGTCGCCGACGGTTTTCCGAGCGATCAGCGCCGATCCAACGAGCACTTCATCTAGCGCGGATTGTTATCGCCGCGGCCTAGCCGCCCCAGGAACTCCGGATCGTCGTCGGGCCCGATGACGCGAGTCTTCTGGCGGTTGACCTGTGAACGGGCCGCGCGCCAACCAACGTAGATCAGCGTCCCCAGAACGAGGACGAGGAGCAGGTACAGCACTCAACACCTCCTTGGTCCGAATATACGCGGCGTCTTAAGCTCGCACTGTGCCAAGGGCTGAGAGCTCCGCTGGCCGTGCTGTCGTCAGCGTGCTGCTGTACGTCGCGGCCCGGCTGGCGCTAGTGCTGGTAGTTGCGGCGGTGATCTATGAAACGGGCCGATTGCTTGGCCTGCACGAGTTCCCGATAGCCGTCGCCGTACTGTTCGCGCTCATCATTGCGATGCCGCTGGGCATTTGGTTGTTCGGCCCGCTGCGCCGCCGGGCCACCGCCGGTCTCGAGGTGGCCACCGAACGCCGGCGTCGCGACCGTGAGCAGCTACGGGCCAGATTGCGCGGCGAGGCGCCGCCCGACGACTGACGTCGTTTGCCCGAGAAGCGTTCGGCGCCATGTTCGTCGGCGCTGACGGATTTTCGACTCACCCACTGGCGGTGCGGGGATGTAAGCGCTCATCGACACGCATCTGGAGGCCGGATACCAGGGCGACGTAGAAGGTGCGGTCGTCAAATCCCGTGCACTCGGGGACCCGAGGTCGAGTGTCTCCTGAACGGCGACCGCGCTCCCGCGATGTTGTCAGACGCGGGCGAAACACTGACACTCGTGTCAGGACTGGACATCGATGCCATGTCGGGTGCCGAGTTTGAGGCTTACGTGGGCGGCGTGTTGCGTCACAACGGGTACCTAGTCGATTTCACAAAGGCGACCGGAGACTTCGGTGTCGACCTTGTCGCTCGCAGAGGCGCCGATGTAATCGCTGTGCAGTGCAAGCGTCGAATCAAGCCAGTGGGCGCGGCGGCCGTCCAGCAGGTAGTGGCTGGGGCGGTGATGTATCAGTGCCTTTCAACCATGGTCATTTCAAATCAGTCGTTCACATCTGCGGCGGTGGCACTTGCCGAACGGCACAAGTGCTTGCTGATCGACGGATCGGAGCTCTCGCGGCTCGCTGAGGGCTGGCACCCGGAGGCCCGGGAGGACCGATTCGCCAAGAAACAGGAATCAGTCGTCGGTGGTGCCCGGAGGGGGAAGTCGGAACGGGCAGAGGAGATAAGCGTGCTCGGACGGTTCAGCCGCAACGCACGGGTCGCGGTCGCGATGGCCCGGGAAGAAGCGGGCGAGCTGAATCTCGACGAAGTTCGGCCCTTACACGTTTTGGTGGGGGTGCTGCAGGCGGCCGGAGTCGCCGAGCCGGCGACATCGGACCGAGCCCACGAGCTACGGGCGCTGCTCAGCGGATACGGCTTGACCGCCGAGGTCGTTCGGGCGCAGTTGGTGAAGACGAACACGTCCGGCGACTCCTCGTTCGACGACGATGCCGAGGCACTCGAGTCGATCGGCATCGACCTGCGCACCGTGCGGGACAGTGTCGCGCGAGCGTTCGGCGCGGATGCCTTCGACAACGCCCTGTGTAACTCTGGCCGGCGCCGCCGTCGCCGCGGTCGAATCCCGTTCAATCGCTCGGCCAAGAAAGTGCTCGAGCTGGCACTGCGAGAAGCTTTGGTGCACAAGGACAAGGAGATCTGCTGCGAGCACCTCTTGCTGGGTATCCTGCGGGGTGGCGACAAAGCGGCCATCGGCTTGATCACCGAGCACGTCTACACCGGGCAGTTGCGCGCGGCGGTCATCAAACTAATCGAAAAAGCCGCGTAATCACTGGCTTCTCGTCGAGTGTGCATCGACGGCGACGAC
>DASZKQ010000267.1:0-2451 GCA_035552835.1 Mycobacterium sp.
CGGCGACACGGTGTCGAAGACGAACTCGCCGCTGCCGAACCGATCCGTGAGGCTCTGCAGCAGCGTACGCACCCCGGGCTCGGTGAGGTACATAAGCAGTCCCTCCGCGACCATCAGCATCGGACGATCGGTGGGTATCGCTTCCAGCCACACCTCGTCCGTGACCGACGAGCCGATCATCCGGTAGCCGTCGCGGTCGTCATACAGCTTGCGCCGCAACGCGATCACGTTCGGCTGGTCGACGTCGAACCACTGCACGGTTTCCGGCGGATGCAGCCGGAACGCCCGGGTGTCCATGCCACAACCGAGGTGCAGCACGACGGCGTTCGGATGGCGACGGAGGAAGTCGGCGCTCCAGTCGTCGAGCTGTTTGGCGCGCATGGTGACCATGTACTGATTGGACCCGGGCCGCATGGCGCGGCGCATGCGGCCCCAGTCGTATTCGATGCGGTCCACCGCCTCCGCGGCTGCGGCGTCACCCAGAATCGGTGCCGGCGAGCGGCTTTCGTATGCCCGCAGGTACAGCGTGCAGAGGTTCGTCCATTCCACCGACCCCCACCGCACGTCGGTGAAATCGACTTTGTCCGTCTGGGTCACTGCTATCTCCTTTGCGCGCTCCTTTGCGCGCGGTAGTCGGACCACATCTGCATCAACTGGTCTCTATAGGCCCGGGTGCAGAACTCGCAGAAATCGCGGAAGTCCTCGAGACGCTGCCGCTGTTCGGCGCGGTCTTCACCCAACACAGACAGAGCGAATTCGGCGGGCTCGATGCCCAGACGCATCAGCGACAGCTGCGTTTCCAGAACGCTGGTGAACCCGCCCGGCGTGACCCGGTAGCGGTGTTGACGGTTGGGGCTCGGCAACCGCTCCACCATGCCGCCGTCCAGCAGCTGCCGGGCGACGGTACTGATAGACGCCTTGCTCACCGACAACGCATCCGCCAGCTGGGTCAACGACTGCTGCGGCGGATCGCAGATCAGGAGCCACCCATATGTCCGACCCATGGTGCGGGTGGCACCGAGGAGCTCGAAGAACAGTCCCATGCGGTCGACGAACTCGGCCTCATCCGGCGACATCGGCGTCTCCTAGCTTGTTCAGTACGAACTGAACGTAGTTTACATCACAGCCGGGGCCTGTAGGTTCCCAATCGGCGTGGCGGATGGCGATGTATCTACCAGGGCGTTTGCAGAATTCTCATCGAAATGGCGGACGCGTTTGTCTCATCTTCGTGGCGGATCCTAGAACTCCACAGTTGTTCAGGAATTTCTCTCGCGACGACGACCGCGATACCCGAAGGGGCCGGTCCGTTGTGTCCCTAGGCATGCTGATACCAACCTGATGTACCGGTCTGTGCACGCAGTTGGGCAACACGACGTTTGAAGTGGGAAGCGGACCGGACACGTTGTCGGAGTATCGGATACGGGCTCCAAAGTTCGCTTCAGTGCACACATTCCGAAACGTATGTCGCATGAGCGCTGTGTCGCAATATTGCGACGGCTTCTTCTGAGACGAATTTTTGAGACGCAACGACCTGGCAGATCCTATGCCGTGGGTGTCGGTCCGGGACGTCTCGTATGCCGTCTGTTTCAAGACACGAGCTTGTCAGCGGTGGTGTTCCCTGTGTGTCGGGTCGCCTTCCGGGCAGTGAGGTCTTAACCGCCTCACTTGCTAGGCCGAGCGCAGCTCCCGTACGAATTGCGCGACGGCAGCGCCGATTTTGTCGGGGCTGTCCTCCTGCAGGAAATGCACCCCACTGACCGTGGTCTCGGTCGGGGCACGGCCAGGATCGCGGCAACCTTAACGTGGGTCCCCGTCGATAACGGTGGCTGACAACCCTCACCGTGACGCGCGCACGGTTAGCCCATCAGCTCGTCAGAGCGGAAATTTGGTGCTCGTGAGCTGCTCGGACAGCTCCCAGAGTGCGGCGGCGGTGGCTGCGCGTTTGGCCAGCCAGCTCCGCCCGACCGGCTGGGTGCGGCCCCATATGCCGAATCGCGGGCCAGCGAAGGTGTTGTCCGGTGCGTCCTGCGACGCGGCGTATAACGTTTGCCGGGCGCCGAAGTCGGCATCAGTGGCTATCAGCCGGGCGCCGAAAGACATCAACGCATCGCCCAACTTGCGGCCGGAGTGGCCTTGCAGGTTGGTGTTCGAGAAGCCGGGGTGGGCGGCCAGCGCGCGCATCGAAGAGCCGACGGTATCCAGGCGCCGCTGCAACTCGCTGGTGAAAAGCAGGTTGGCGAGCTTCGATTGGCCGTAGGCCGGCCAGGCCGAGTACCGCCGGGTCTTCCAGTTCAGGTCGTCGAGGCTGACACGGCCGATCCTGTGCATCACCGACGACACCGTCACGACGCGGTCGGTGAGCTTGGGCAGCAGTAGGTTGGTCAACGCGAAATGACCGAGATGGTTGGTGCCGATCTGGCTCTCGAAGCCGTCGGCGGTGAGCGCGTACGG
>DASZKQ010000268.1:0-11367 GCA_035552835.1 Mycobacterium sp.
TGATCGCGCAACTGAGCGCCGGATCGCATCATCACCGCAAAGCCCTGTGGGAAGCCTGGAGCATCGACGGTCTATCGGATGGCCGGTGGGCGCTGGCGGTGCGGATGTCGCCTGCACTGAGCGACGGCGGTGTCGGCGCGGCGTCCATGTGGTCGCGGCTATTGCGCTCCGATGTGCACGACAACCGGACCGATGATCAGCCGACGCAGCCGAGCCTTGGCATGTCCCCTGTGGGCGGATTCGTTATCGATGCGATAACCGAGCTTCTCGAGTACCAGATCAAGGGCATGTGGCTCATTGCCGAGACCGCGACTGGGGTGCTGGGCGCCGTCCGCCGTCAGTTGCGCGGTATCAGCGAGCCTGATCCGATGCCGCCACCCGTGTCGTCGATGAGCGGTCCGCTTCCGCGCAACGCGTTCAACGCGCCGTTGACCAGGCGCCGGGCCGTGGCTTTCGTCTCGATCCCGCTCGCCGACCTGGAGACGGTCAGCACCGCGTTCGGCGGCGACATCACCAATGTTTTCCTGGCCGCTTGCACGCTGTCGCTGCGCGCCTGGCTACAACGTCACGGCACCCTGCCCGACAATCCGCTGGTGATACGGATGCCGCTCGCTCTATCCGGCGCCGCGGCCGCCACCTTTGGCAATCGACCGATCGTTGCGCAAATTCGCATCCCGGTGCAGCTCGACGACCCCATCGAGGTGCTTACCAACCTACATACCGCCACCGAGAGGACGAACACGGCACACCAGCGCGATGCCGAAAAGGCGGATTCAACAGTCGATTTGGCGGGGATCGCGTCGCTGATTCCGGCCACTGTCGTCCACGCAGCTATGCGGATCTACAGCCGGTTGGGTCTGCGGCAACGACTGGCGCCGATCTGTCACGCCAGTGTCTCCTACATTTCTGGACAACCGTTGCCTGCGTACTGTGCCGGGGCCAAGGTCGTCGGTATGCACACCGTGGCGCCGCTGGTGGAAGGCGGCGGGTTGAACATCACGCTGACCACCCGTGGCGAGGCGATAGATCTGACTGTGTGCGCGTGTCCCGACAATGTGCCCGCGGTGAACGACATCGCGACCGGGATAGCCGATTCGCTCGACACCCTGGTGGCGGCCGCGCGGAAATCCCCTCGCGGGCAAGGCCGCTCGGTCGTAACAGAGATGACATCACACGCCACGCAGCGTCGCCATGGCCGCGGCTATTAACCGTCTCAGGCGCTAGTCATGTAGTAGGCCGTCGATGGTCGAAGCGTTGTTCGGCGCCGCAGCAGCCATCAGGATGTCGTGTGCGTGGTCTGGGTCGGTGCGAGCAGGCACCACCAGCAGGACGATCTTGTTGCGATTGAGTCCGATTACTTCGATGGTGTTGACCGGCTGCCTGTAGTACCCGCCGAGTCGTACCGTTCCGCCGCCCGTCGGCAGTTTGGCCGGGGCCTTCGCCCATTCGGCGAGGTTGTATATCACGCGATCGATAGGGCCGAGCCGTACCGAGAGCACCGCCAGCAGATCTGGCAGCTCAACCGGAAGGTCATCACTGTGCGGCCACCATGCCCCGTCGACATACCCGCTAGTGGGAGCCTTGGGCTTTAAGCGCAGACGCGGCGTCTTCTCGGGTGGTGTGTGCTTCAAACCGGTCGTGCTTCGGCCTTGTTGTAGCGTCATGCGACGCCCCTGTCTTGGCCGCGAATCGGCCAAATCATGCGAATCGGCGACGACACAATCGGAAAACGGTCGCGTGCGACATACCGCCAATGCCTCGACACTACTCGCATTCGGTAGGCCGGGCGCAATCGCGGCTCATCGCCTCCTAAAGCAGAAGGGGCTGGCAGGACATGCCCGCCAGCCCGTCTGTGACGAAGAGGTCGCTAAACCGGTGTCACTCCTACTGCCTGAGGGCCTTTGGCCCCTTGGCCGACTTCGAATTGAACCCGTTGGTTCTCCTCAAGCGACTTGAAACCGCTCCCTTGGATCTCTGAGTAGTGAACGAACACATCCTCTGTGCCGCCATCAGGAGCGATAAAGCCGAAGCCCTTGTCGCTGTTAAACCATTTCACAGTTCCCTGTGCCATACTTTTCAACTTCTCTCATTCAGAACGGATGTACGAAAAACATCCTGATACAAGGTAGCACGAGCAATCAGGCATAGCCTCTTCCCGTTCATCCTGCCGCCGCTGAACCGGCCGGTCATCGATGTTGGGAGCCAGGCTCCCTGAACTGGCTGTGCAAACGTCTCCGTGCAACGGGCGGGGTGTAGCGTTGAGATTGAACGGTTTGTAGCCACGGTGATCCTAGGGCGTGCAGGCGGCCGGACATAACCCATTGCGATCGATTCGTTCGTCGGTCCCGCACTCGTGTGCCGGGAGAACCTCGAAGTGAAGGAATCGTCTATGGACCGCCGGGATTCAGACACTCGTCTCCTCGCAGCGTCACCGATTTCGTTGACGACAGCCTGCTCAACACCATGAACCGCGCGGTGTGTAGTCGGCGCCTGGCCAGCCCGGTCCGGCTTACCTTGGCCATCGAACTCGGCGAGGGCCTCGATGGGGCATGGTGGCCGCACACGGCCTCAGTAGCGCGCGAGCTTCCCGAGCTGATTGGCGCCCTGTCCGCGCGATTGGGTGAAATCCTTGATATCAGCGTCAATTGGTCATCGTTGGAGGGTTGCCCGGATTTCAATGCGGTGAAGCTCGCGAGCATGGCGGACCCCGTCCGGGTCACCGGCCACCAACGCCTGATGATGATCACTGGCAGTCAGGGTTCGGCGAATCTCCTCGTGGTCCCATGCCGGACCTCAGGCGCTCTGGCCGCAATGGTGTTGCGGCACGCTGCCACGCTTAACATCATGCACGCAGAACGGGACACCGAGGCATTCCGGACTGCCGTCGACATTGTGCGCGCCGCGCGTGCTGAAAGCGCACTGTGCGCGCAACGCCTCCGGCGGACTCGACTCAAGCACGTCGATGCCGCAGATTCAGCCACGGCAGTTTGATGCTCGGCGAACGACCACACTGCCAATGTTGTTGCTGGGCACGATATTAACCTGCGCGAACCACGTTGCGCCCCAACGATGTTGACATCGCCATTGCCGGCGCGTTTACTAGAGGATTAGCCCGGAAAATTACGTCTGGTGTGGCCATATGGATTCGCCTGTGGAATCGGTGCGCGTTTATCCCCGGATTCGGCGCCAGACCGACGCGGGACGGGAAAAGCCGGACACTTGGCTGCCCGCCACTTAACTGAAGGGCCACAATGAGTAACTCTGATAAGAAGCAACGAAATATTGTTCACGAGAATGTGATCCGCATCGGTGCGGGTTTCGCCGCGAAGGAGCACCCACATGTGGTGGAGACGTTATCGACGCTCGCGCCGCATCTAGGTAGGTGGGGTTCGCGCGGTGTGAACGTGGACGTCTCTCTCCAGGACCGCGGCGGCAAGGAGCAGCGCGTTACATTGCGTACGAGCCTACCCGGCCTGACGCCACTCGTAGCGGTCGCCGAGAACCCGGACATCACCCACGCGCTGGGTGATGCGAAGCGTGAGCTGATTCGGCAGCTCGACCACCAGAAGTCGGTGCGCGAACCCATGAACAACCGCCGGTCCGGCGCGACGATCCGGCACCCGGACACCTCTACGCGGCTTCGGCAAAGTTGACCCACGTTCGGGCATCGGTGCGATGAAGCGAGAGGTGGGCGCAGAGCTCGAAGTCGAGATTATCGAGCCGTCGACGTTGGAATTCCAGATTGCTGTCGCGCCGCACCCGAATGCCGAAGTTTCAGAGCGGTTGTCGTTCGTGCTGGACGGCAATCCCATTGAACCCTCAGAGATCAGCGGCATGCACGGCAGCCGCATCCACAAGATGGAGGTCCCGGCAGGCTACATGACCGTCGACTATGCCGCGACGATCATCGGCCGGACCGATCCGGCGCCGGTGACCGAACCGGACCTGTCGATGTATCTGCGCCCCAGCCGGTACGCCGAGGCCGACAAGTTCTACGGTTTTGCCGCAACTGAATTCGGCGGCTACGTCGACTCGACGACTCTGCTGGAGAGAGTCTCGGTCTGGGTGGGCACCCGGCTGAACTACGTGCCGGGCTCGAGCGACCCTATCGACGGGGCGGTGGAGACCATGCTCGCCGGTGCCGGGGTATGCCGTGACTTCGTGCACCTGGTGGTAGCGCTGCTACGTGCGGTCAAGGTACCCGCCCGCGCGGTCTCGGTATACGCGCCGGGTCTGTATCCGATGGACTTCCACGCAGTCGCCGAGGCATTCGTCGACGGGCACTGGCGGGTAGTCGACGGGACCTTGCTGGCGCCACGGCAGGCGCTGGTGCGCATTGCTACCGGGCGCGACGCCGCCGACATCGCCTTCCTGGACAATCACGGGGGTGCGATCACCCTGAATAAGTTGGCGGTGACGGCGATCGTGGACGGCGACCTTCCGATCGACTCGATCGACCAATTGGTGTCGATCGGCTAACGGGCCCATTGCGCCCAGGCTCGCAAATCGGCTCCAACTGGTGGATGGTGGCGGTACGACCTCGCCACCTCGACATCCGGGCAATGCCACCGGTGCCCGACCCCCGCTCGGCTAAATGTGGCGATCCATGAAAAGGTTCGCGCGGCCGTCGACGGCCGGCGAAGCCTAGCGGCGGCTGACTCACTTTGCGAGGCCTGCGTTGATGCTGTTCGGGATTGACGCGGCGGCCATTTCACTGGTCTTCGCGGGGGTCGCCAGCGGAACATTGGGATCGAGCGGCGCGACCGCGCGCACGTATGACGAACTCCAGTTCACTCTCGGCGAGGGCCCGTGCTTGGACTCCATCGCGCCAACAAATGTACCGCCGATCTAGGTGACCAGCGCCAACGCGTGGGCGCGGCGCAGCTTTCCCGACGGCGTCTTCGGGATCATTCCCGGCTCGAGCACGACCACGTTGCGGGGCCGGACGTCGACCTCGGCGAAGACCTCATGGGCAACCTGACGCTGGACGCGGCGCACCTCGGCCGGGTTCTCCCAGACATTGGATTCGACGGCGACCGCGAATGTCTCGCGTGGGTGCCCGGCGTGCAGGCGCACCGCAACGGCACAGCCGGGCCGGACCCCTTGCACGCGGGTGGCGGCGCGTTCGATGTCCGTCGGATAGACATTGCGCCCGGCCATGATGATCACGTCTTTCACCCGGCCGCACACCACCACGTTGCCGGTCTCCGTGAAATAGCCCAAATCGCCGGTGTCGTACCAACCTTCCCGGTCCTGTGCGGGGATAAAACCGGCAGCCGTCGTGTACCCCAGCGTCACAGGTTCGCCACGCACCTCGATGACGCCGACACCGCGAGTCGGCAGCACGTCGCCGTCCTGGTCGACGATCCGGGCCTCCAGCCCCTTCAGCGGACGACCAACCGAGGCCAATCGCCGGGTTTTACCCCGGGTTGCCGGGATGGCTCGGTGCAGCAGGGCCAGCAGGTCGGCGTCGACCTCGTCGACCATCAAGCCGCGGCCGCACTCGGTAAACGACACGGCCACCGTTGTCTCGGCCATGCCGTAGGCGGGCACGATCGCTTCCGCACGCAACCCGAACGGCGCGCCTGCTGCGCACAGGTCCTCGACATCGGCCGGCTCGACTTGCTCGGCGCCCGAGAGTGCCCACCGCAGCGTGGACAGGTCGAACTGGCCGGGCCGAGCCTGCCTGCGCAGGCGTTTGGCGAACATCGTGTAGGCGAAGTTCGGCGCCGCTGTCATGGTGCCCTGGTATTTGTCGATGAGCTTCGCCCACAGCAGGGTGTCGCGGAGGAAGTCGATCGGCGTGACCTTGACCAGCTCGACGCCGAAATACATTGGGACGGTAAGGTAGCCGGTCATGCCCATGTCGTGGAAGCACGGCAGCCAGCTCACGATCACGTCCGATTCCCGGTCGACGTTTGCGCCGACGAACATCGCCTCGGCGTTCGAGACGACGTTGCGGTGGCTGATCCGGACGGCCTTGGGCGATCCGGTCGAGCCGGACGTCAATTGCAGGAGCGCCACGTCGTCGTCGCCGGTCTCGACCGGGTCGATCGAGCGGCTGTCGAGTAACTGCTCAATCGTCAGCACCCGCATCCCCAGTTGGGACATTAGCGGTGCGGCGGCCATGAACGGGTCGGAGACCACCACCGCCTTGGCGTCGATCATGTTGATAACGGCCGTCGTTTCCTCGGCCCAGCGCGGCAGGTCGGTGCGCGGCGTGGGCTGGTGCAGCATCGTGAGGCTGCCGCCGCGCATCCAGATGCCCTGCGCGGTCGGGGCGATCTCGACCGGCTCCCCGGCCAGCACTGCGACGGCATCGCCGTGGCCCACACCGGCCGCGGCCAGACCGCCCGCAACCCGGCGGGCCCGCTCGTGCACCTGACGCCAGCTATGCCGGACCGGGGCGTTCGGCTCCCCAGTGATCATGCCCTTGAGACTGCTTTGGGCGCTGTCGTACATCGTCTCGGTGAATCGGCTCACCGCAATCCCCCTAGCTCCGGCGCGACGGCACGGCGTGTGTGTTGGTCGGATCGGTGTTGTATCGGTATCGACGGCGCCGCTGAGGCACGACCGCAGAAGAGCATGACCCTCTCTTATACACCCCAGATGGTGTCAGACGTGCCGACTGTACCGACTCGACCGACCGCCGAGCCATGCGGCACGCCAATAACCGCTGAACCTGCACCCAAGTGAGACCTCCGGCGCCCGAAAGCACAACCCGAACTGTCGGCTTACGTCGGAGCTAGAGCCCCTTCGGCGGGGAAATCGGATCGCCGCCGTGACGTTTCCGAGAGGCTGGAGTGTCAGCCGTGAATGAGGCTACCTCCCCGACTGCCGGCTCTCCAGCAATTCACGCGCTGCGTTGTAGTTGGGCGGCCCGCAGGATCGAACCAGCGGTCAAAAATGCGCGTTTGTCGCGGTCGGCGGCGTCGATGGGCAGATTGGCTGCGCAGCGCAACACCATCAAAGCGAGCCCGCTGTAGGTCGCGTACGGGATGATCAGCAGGTTGGCACAAGCATCGATGCCGCTGACAGTCATCACGTGCTGGGGCTTGTGTTCCCATCCTGGCCAGTTGAAGTCGGGTGGTCGTTGCAGCGGTGGCCAGTTGACGTTGATCGAGCTGATGTCGCCGAGCAGGGGGGTCAGGGTCGCAACAAGGTCGGGCAATTCGATGGTGATGCGATCTACGCGTGGCCACCACGCGCCGTCGATATCGCGGCCGAGCTTGCGAGCCACTGACAGCCGTACGGGATTGGCTCGGCGTAGACTCCCGATCGGATACGTCATCGGAGGCCGCGCAGCGGGGCCGTGGCTAGGGCGGCACAATCCACAAGCGCCACAGGCGGATCCTTCATTCGGCATCACGCCCCGCGGGTGCGGGACGACGGAGGAATCACATTGCCGGTGGGTGTCATCCGCGCCGATAGCGGTAGTTGGCCGCTGACAACGAAACTGCTCACCCCTGAGGCTACGCCACCAGCGCGTTTCGACCCCGGCCAGCCCAGCCTTAGTTAAGCGCTGACAGTTGGCGGTTCGTTGTCCTCAACCGCCGCAATGACTTTCGTGATCGGCCATTGCACAGGAGACCTAGCCCAAGGCTTGGCGTCGACTGATTTTCCTCGTTCTAGCAACGAGGCCACAGCGTAGTGGCGATACTTCGCGGCATGAACACCCCAACCAACCGTCAATCAGGCAGCCACTGCCGCCCATATCGATGAGCTCCGTAGTGAAATTGGAGAATTACGACAAGAGCTACGGGCAAGAGGTTAATGCGCTCGCGATCTAGGATGACACGATGACAATCGCGCCTGAGACGTTCACCATCGACGGTGTCGGTGGCACGCGCATTGTGGCCGATCGGCTGGGCGATCCCGAAGCGGCGGCGGTGGTGTTCTTGCATGGCGGCGGCCAGACCCGCCGCTCGTGGGGCAAGGCGGCCGCGGCGGTGGCCGAGCGTGGCTGGCAGGCGGTCACGGTCGACCTTCGTGGCCACGGCGAGTCGGACTGGTCGGAAGACGGCGACTATCGCCTCATCAGCTTCGCCGGCGACGTCCAAGAAGTGCTGCGCCAGCTGCCCGCGCAACCGGTGTTAGTCGGCGCATCCCTGGGTGGTTTCACGACAATGCTTCTCGCAGGGGAGATTTCGCCCGGTATCGCCCGCGCGGTCGTTCTGGTGGACATCGTGCCTAACATGGATCCGTCTGGGGCCAACCGAATCCACAATTTCATGGCCGACCGGATGAAATCGGGGTTCGAGTCACTCGACGAGGTCGCCGACGCGATCGCCGAGTACAACCCGCATCGGCCCCGGCCGACTGATCTCGATGGCCTGCGCACCAACCTGCGCCGCCGCGGTGATCGCTGGTACTGGCACTGGGATCCGAAGTTCATCAGCAACACCGCGTCGCTTCCGCCCATCGAGGTGGCCGATGTCGATCGCCTGCACGCGGCCGTAGAAACGACCCTCGCGGGCGGCGTGCCCATGCTGCTGGTGCGAGGCCAAATGAGCGACCTGGTCAGCCAGGACCGCGCCGACGAGTTTCTGGCCCGCTTTCCTCAGGTCGAGTTCGTCGATGTCCGCGGCGCGGGGCACATGGTCGCCGGCGACCGCAACGACGTCTTCGCGGATGCAGTCCTGGACTTCCTCACCCGGCACGGGCGCTTCTAGCCGCCTCCGCCACCACATCCTCGGCGCCCAGGTCGACGGCAGCGCTGACCACCGCCCGGTCGATTTGTCGCAGCGAATGCACGATCGCGAGAAGTCTTGCCCGAGTGGAGCGCTCAGTGGGCTCGTGGTGCTCTCTGGCGAAAGCCTCTGCGGCGTCAAGGAAGTCGGTCGCGGGCATGACAGTGGCATCGGGGTGGCCGTGCAGCGCGGCGGTCAACACGTCGATGCTGTGCCGAATATGCGTCGCGGCCGATGTGATCGCATCCGCCAGCCGCGGCGAGGCCTCGTCGAATCGTTCGCTGTTGCGGGCCAGGGTCCGTCCGTAGCGGTCGCAGGCCGCCAGCATCCGCTGGGCGTGTCGGATGCTGTGCCGGCCGGAGATGCCGCCGACGCCGGCGGCCAGCGGCTTGGCGGTAGTCCGGAACTGCTGCAGATCTCGGCCGAGTTGCCGCGCTTTGTCGGTCGGGCTCGCGGTCGCCTCGTGACCGAACTGCGTCGCCACCGATGTTTCGATGACATCGGCCAGTGTCGTCAAGAAGGCGCGGGCGTCGTTGCGCATGGACGTCCTGGCGTTGGTCGGCAACACCAGAATCGCGACCGTGGCGCCGATGACCGCACCGATCGCGGTCTCCTCGATCCGCAAAAGCAGTAGGCCGTAACTGAATTCGCCGAGCAGCCCGTAGAGCAACGCCAACATTGTGGTGATCCAGAACGTCATCAAGCTGTAGGCGACCCTCAGCGAATAGAGCGAGCAGAACACGCAGACGAAGATCAACACCAGCGACGCGGTGCGGTTACCGGAGACCACCGCGGCGACCACCACCCCGGCTGGCACCCCGAGCGCGGTGCCGATCAACCGCGCCCAGCCCTTGGTGATCGTTTCATTCCAGGTGTTGGTGCCGGCGAAGATCACGAACGCGGCGATCACCGCCCAATACCAGCGGGATGGGGACACCAGCTCGCCAACGACGATCGCCAGCGATGCCGCCAGCGCGACCTGGATGGCTTGCTTGGTCGTCGGCAGCAGACCCGCGCGGCGTTGCTCTTCGTCGGATTCGTCGCTGTCGGATAACGGTGCTGCGGACGTTTCGGTGACAGCCCGCTCGACCATCGCGCGGACTTCGGAAGCCGCTGAGGCCGTGGCGATTATCGCCAGGGCGAGGCGGCGAACCGCGGGGTTGGCGGCGGGGTTAGACGGGTGGTCGAGCAGCTCCTGCGCCAGCCGGGCGGCCCGCTGCAGCCCCTCAGGTTGTGGAAGGCGGATTGCCCTGGACAGTTGGGAAACCGCGCCGGCCAGGTCGGCGCGGGTCGACGCAGGTATGTCGGCACTGGCGATCGCGGCCCGCCCGCCGGCGGTGGCGACTCGCTCGACGGTGAGCTCGGCGTCGAACAACCACAGGGCGAGGTCCTCGCCGCTGACTCCGGGCCACAGCGCGGCCGGGTTGACCTTGTCTTCGATCTGGCTTTGCACCATCAACGCGGTCTCGTTGAGCCGCGCGGTCCGAGCCCGCAGCCGCCGTCGTCGTCGTTCGTCGAGCCGGCCGGCCACGAGTACCTCCGCGGTGGTGTCGATGACGATCGCCATCCGCGCCCGCAGCGAGCGCACGGTGTCCCGCAGCACGCCTTCCGGCCGGTCGGGCAGGATGACGACGGTCATCACGAAGCTGCACACCGTGCCGATCAGGACGGCGCCGATTAGCCAGGGCAGCTCGCCGGTCGTCGCCCGCAGATAAAGCGTGAAGAAGTAGGCCATGAAAGCGACCATCCCCAGTGCCCGCCCGCGCGGGCCGTACCGGCGGGCGTAAACCGCGGCGAACACGACGACCACGAACACCACGTCGGCGAGCAACCTATGTGGCGCGAGCAGGGTAGCCGCGGTGATGGCCAGCGCCGCGGGCAGCGGCAGCAGCGCCATCGTGATCTTCTGCTTGCGCGGGTCCGGCTCGTTGACGGCTCGTCCGGCGACCATGGTGATCAGAACGCCGAGCAGCGCGACGGTCAGTGGCTGGTGTGTGGCCTTGGTCAGCAGAAACAGGATCAGCAGCGCGACCGCCAAGGAGACCGTCGTGCGCGCCGCCATCCGCAGCCGCAGCATTCCGGGGTCGGAGCCGATCGCCCAGTTCTGCGCCCGCTCGTACAGCGAGGTTGCGCCACCGAACACCCGTGACCAGCCTCTCTTCTACGGAATGCATGTCTGTCGTGACTTGACTCTGACACAGCAGCCAAGATGGGACCCAATGAGCATTCCCCAGCCGACGCGGATGAAGCTGGCCGACGGGCGTGAACTGCTGTTCTTTTCGTTGTCCGGCCACATGCCGGTACCGATCGCCGACCGCCGGCCGCTGCCGCCGCGTAGCCCGAACCAAACAGAATTGCGGTTCGACCGGACGACCGGGCAGTGGGTGATCATCGCGGCGCTGCGCCAAGACCGCACCTACAAGCCGCCGCCCGATCAATGCCCGCTGTGCCCGGGCCCGACCGGGTTGACCAGCGAGGTGCCCGCACTCGACTACGACGTGGTCGTGTTCGAAAATCGGTTCCCTAGCCTGTCGGGAGCGGGGGAGACGCCGTCGGTTGGTGACGGCTTCGTCTCGGCGCCCGGTAACGGCCGCTGCGAGGTGATCTGCTTCTCCAGCAACCACACTGGGTCGTTCGCGGACCTGAAAACGGCGCATGCCCGGCTTGTCGTCGACGC